>CAZNIX010000018.1:0-24006 GCA_964573125.1 uncultured Thermoanaerobaculia bacterium | reverse complement strand
CGCCGCGGTGGCGCAGGCGATCGACCGCCTGGAGCGCCTGTGGCGGCGCGCCCCGTTCGCGCTGCTCGCGCTCTCGGGCGGGGTCGCCGCCAACCGCCGGCTGCGGCGCGAGGCGGCGGCCTGGTGCGCGGAACGCGGCGTCGAGCTGGCGGCGGTGCCGCTCGCCTACGCCGGCGACAACGCGGCGATGATCGCCCACGCCGGTCTGCTGCGCCACCGGCGCGGCGAGTGCGACGACCCGTTCGCGGCCGAGGCGGCGAGCCGGGTCTCTCTCGGAGGGGGGCGCTTCCAGCCTTCCTCCCCGCGGGAGTGAATCGCGCGGGTCCCTCCCCGAGTCGGCGGCGCTCGCGCACTGCCGGACCGGCCCTCGAGGCGCGCGTTCTCCTGCTGCCACCGGGTGGCTGGCAACCTGGGGCGATCGAGCCCGTACAATACGGGTCCGAGCGGGTCCGGCCCGGCTCCTGCCTTGTCTGCGAGTTCCGAACCGACGCTTCGAGGAGAGACCGATGAGCACGCTCAAGACGATCCTGTGCGGCGCCGCGCTGGCGCTGGCGACCGCGGTGCCCACCGCCGCCGAACCCCCCGCAGGCGGCACCGCCGCAGCGACGGACGACGGCGCCGCCACGGCCGCGCAAGAAGACGGCGCCGCGGCGCGAGAGAACGGCACCGTCGAGGCCGCGCAAGAGAACGGCGCCGCCGCCGCGGCCCACCCGGCCGCCGCCGCGGTGCTGGCGGCGATGGACCGCGCCGCCGACCCGTGCGCCGACTTCTACCGCTACGCCTGCGGCGGCTGGCTCGACTCGACCGCGCTGCCGGCCGACCAGACGCGGTGGGCGAAGAGCTTCTCGGTCATCCGCGAGGACAACCGGGCCGAGCTGCGCACCCTGCTCGAGGACGCGGCGGCCAACCCGGGCGACGATCCCGACCGCCGGCGCATCGGCCACTTCTACGCCTCGTGCCTCGACGAGGCGGCGATCGAGAAGGCCGGGACCGCGCCGCTCCAGCCGCTCCTCGCCGAGATCGCCGCGGTCGAGGACGCCGCCGGGGCGTTCGCGCTCGCGGGCAAGCTCCAGCGCTGGAACGCCGGATCGCTGTTCGGTCTCGGCGTGCTCCCCGATTTCAAGGACCCCGGGACCAACATCGGGTTCCTGATCCAGGGCGGATTGGGCATGCCCGACCGCGACTACTACGTCAGCGACGACCCGGACAAGCAGCGCCTGCTCGCCGCCTACCGCGAGCACGTCGCGCGCATGCTCGGGCTGCTCGGCGCCGGCGCCGAGGCCGCGGCGGCCGACGCCGCTCGGGTGCTCGCGTTCGAGACCGCGCTCGCGCAGGCGTCGCGCCCGCGCCAGGACCTGCGCCTCCCCGAGAAGCTCTACAACAAGCTCGACCGCAAGGGCCTCGAGGAGCTGACCCCGTCGCTCCCCTGGGGCGCTTTCTTCACCGCCCTCGGGGCCCCCGACGTCACCCAGCTCAACGTCGCGACGCCGGAGTTCTTCACCGCGCTCGAGGCGCGGATCGCAGCGAGCGCGCCGGACGACCTCCGCGCCTACCTCCGCTGGCACGCCGTCCACGGCCTCGCCGGAGCCCTGCCCGAGCGCTTCGTCACCGCCGAGTTCGACTTCTACGGCAAGACGCTGACCGGCCAGCAGGAGATCGAGCCGCGCTGGAAGCGCTGTGTCGAGGCCACCGAGGGCGCGCTCGGCGAGGCGGTGGGCAGGCTCTTCGTCGCGCGCCGCTTCGCCGGCGACAGCAAGGCCAAGGCGCTCGAGATGATCGGCGACATCGAGGAGTCGTTCGAGACCAACCTGCCGCAGCTCGCATGGATGGACGACCCGACCCGCGGCCGCGCGCTCGAGAAGCTCGGGGCGATCGGCGACAAGATCGGCTACCCCGACCAGTGGCGCGACTACTCGAAGATGACGATCGTCGCCGGCGACTACTTCGCCAACTCCCTGGCCGCCGCGGCGTTCGAGACCGACCGCCAGCTCGTCAAGGTCGGCGGACCGGTCGACCGCGAGGAGTGGCGGATGACGCCGCAGACCGTCAACGCCTACTACAACCCGCTGCTCAACGAGATCGCGTTCCCGGCCGGCATCCTGCAGCCGCCGATGTTCCACCGCGACTTCCCGGCGGCGCTCAACTACGGCGCGATCGGCGCCGTGGTCGGCCACGAGATCACCCACGGCTTCGACGACCAGGGGCGCAAGTTCGACCCCACGGGCGAGCTGCGCGAGTGGTGGGAGCCGGCGGTGGCCGAGAAGTTCGAGCGCCGCGCCCAGTGCGTCGACGACTTCTACTCCGGGCTCGAGGTCGCGCCCGGCGTCAACGTCAACGGCCGGCTGACCCTGGGCGAGAACATCGCCGACGTCGGCGGCGTCAAGCAGGCGCACCAGGCCTACCGGCGCTGGCAGGAGCGCCACGGCGCCGGCGCCGCGCCGGCGGTGCCCGGTCTGACCGACGAGCAGCTCTTCTTCGTCGCCTACGCCCAGGTCTGGTGCTCGCTGTCGACCCCCGAGGAGGACCGCCTGCGGATCACCACCGACCCGCACTCGCCGCCGAAGTTCCGCGTCCGCGGCACCCTCGCCCAGGTGCCGTCCTTCGCCCGCGCGTTCGCCTGCGCCGAGGGCACGCCGATGAACCCGGCGGAGCGCTGCGAGGTGTGGTGAGCCGGCGGGGCCGGCGGTGCTAGACTCGGGCGTGATGACACGTCGCCCACCGCTGGCCCGCCGCGCCACCGGCGCGGCCGCCCTGCTCGCCTCGCTCCTCGCGCCCGCCGCGTTCGCCGAGGGCTACCCGCCCGAGCACGAGGAGACCCGCGCGCTGGTCGCGCTCGTCGACGCCGCCGCGGCACTGGTCGCCGAGAAGGGCCCCGCGGCCGCCTGCACGGCGTTCCACGAGCAGGACTCGCGCTGGCTGCACGACGAGACCTATGTCTTCATCCTCGACCTCGAGGGCGTGGCGCTCTGCCACCCGGCACGGCCGAGCCTCGAGGGGAAGGGGCAGATCGACCTGCGCGACCCGCACGGCCGGCCGATCGTGCGCAACTTCATCCGCGACCTCGCGGAGGCCGAGACCGGCTGGGAGCACTACCTGTGGCCGCGTCCGGGCGGCGGCAACAACTTCTTCTGGAAGACCTCCTACGTGCGGCGGGCGGTCGGGCCGGACGGCGTCGCCTTCATCGTCGGCAGCGGCGGCTACCAGATGCCGATGGAGCGCCTCTACGTGGTCGACCAGGTCGACGACGCCGCGGCGCTGCTCGAGCGCGACGGCGAGGCCGCGTTCGAGGCCCTGCGCGACAAGGCGGGCGGCTTCCGCTTCTACGACTCCTATGTCTTCGTGATGGAGACGAGCGGCGTCCACCTGGTCAACGCCGGCTTCCCCGAGCGCGAGGGCAAGAACCTCCTCGACCTGGCGGACGAGAACGGCAAGGTGATCGGCCGCGAGATGCTCGCCGTGCTCGCGAACGCCGACTCCGGCTGGGTCGACTACATGTGGCCGCGCCCCGGCGACGACCCCGCCAGCCGCAAGTCGTCCTACGTCCGCAAGGCGACGCTCCCCGACGGCCGCACGGTCGTGGTGGGAGCAGGGCTGTATCTGGACTGAGAGCCTCTACTCCTCCGCAGGGTGGGTGGGCAGGGCGGTCGCGGGCTACTTCGGGCCGGCGAAGCCGGTGACGACGTAGGTGCCCGAGCGCGGGTCCTTCTTGAGCTTGACCAGCCCCTGGCGCTCGGCGTCTTCGAGCAGCTCCGAGAACGAGCCGTAGCCGTAGTAGCCCTCGGAGAACGCCGGCTTCTTGCGCTGCATCGTCTGCTTGATCATCGACCCCCAGAGCACGTCCTTGTTCTCGCGCACCAGCGCCTGGATGGCGTCGACCATGAGCGCGAACGCCTCGGCCGTCTTCTTGTTGCCGGCCGGCACCTTCGGCATCTTCGGCGCCTGCTGGCGGTCGCGCCAGACGTCCTCGTAGAAGATGAACTCGTCGCAGTTGTCGATCAGGAGGTTCGACGACGAGTTCTTGACCCCGATGCCGATGACGTACTTGTTGTTCTCCTTGAGCTTCGAGACCAGGGGCGAGAAGTCGCTGTCGCCGGAGAGGACGGCGAAGGTGTCGAGGTGCTCCTTGGAGTAGGAGAGGTCCATGGCGTCGACCACCATCTTGATGTCGGCGCTGTTCTTGCCCGAGTAGTACCGCTGCGGGATGTCGATCATCTCGATCGCCGCCTCGTGGAACGCGCGCTTGTAGTCGGCGTAGCGCTCCCAGTCGGCGTAGGCCTTCTTGACGATGATCTTGCCCTTCTCGAGCAGCCGCTCGAGCACCAGGTTGATGTCGAACTTCTTGATGTCCGAGTCGCGCACGCCCAGGGCGATGTTCTCGAGATCGCAGAACAGCGCGATCTTGCGTTCGTCGTCGCTCACTCCCAGGTTCCTTTCCGGGCGGGCCGCGCCCGCCACTCCGCGATCGCGCCGTCGTCGATGCCGGGGAACGCGATCAGCCGCTCGCGGCGCAGGATGCCGAGGTAGAGGCGCAGCCGCTCCTCGGCCGGCTCGCAGCGCGCGCCGAACTCCGCGCGCAGCCCGGCGACCACCTCGGCCACCGTGCGGCCGTCGAGCCGCCGCCAGACCGCGGCGCCCAGCTCATCGAGGCGCAGGCGCTTGACCCCGGTGAGGAAGGAGAGCCGGAGCAGCAGGCTGCGCGGGCCGCGCACCGGCGGCAACGGCCGCTCGACCACCACCCGGCCGCCCTCCTCGCGCCAGGCCGCGGTCCGTTCGGGAGCGATCCCGAGCAGGTCGACGCCCTCGAGCGGATCGCGCCTGCGGGCCACGCTAGCAGATCACTCCGGTCGCGCCGGTCGCGCGCGTCAGTCGACCTTGACCGCCGGCGCGCCGCCCTGCCGCATCGCCTTGAGCGGCAGCCAGGCGAGCAGGTAGACGAGCACCGGGTAGATAACCAGGCCGAGCAGGAACGGCCACCGTGGCAGCCACCGTGCCGAGTCGACCCCCAGCCCGGTCAGCACCCAGTACAGCCCGGCGCTGATCCCCCGCGCCGCGCCGGCGCCGAGCTCACGCCAGGCGGCGAGCACCCCGGGAGCGAAATCGCCGCTGAGCACCAGGAGCGCGAGCACCACCGCCATCAGCGCCTCGCCGGCGATGAACCCGGACGACAGCAGCGTCCCGGTGTTCTCGGCGCGCACCCGCTGCTCGGGCGTCGCCCCGGCGCGGTCGACGCGCTTGCCGTGCAGCCACTTGATCAGGCCGCCGACGAAGATCGCCGAGGTCGAGAAAAACGGCAGGTACATGCCGACCGCGATCAGCATCGGCGACGGCGCCTTGATCAGGATCAGCCCGAGCGCGAGGAACATGCCGACGATGACCAGCGGCCACGCCATCTCGCCGCCGACGATCCCCTTCGAGAGCAGCGCCATCAGCCCGGCCTGGGGCGCGGGCAGCGCCGCCGAGCCGATCACGTAGACGCGGTCGAGCAGGCCGAGCACCGGCGCCAGCACGAGCGCCGCCCCGATCACCCCGACGATCTCGCCCAGCTCCATGCGCCACGGCGTGCCGCCCAGGATGTGGCCGACCTTGAGGTCCTGGATCATGTCGCCGGCGATGCCGCAGGCGCAGCAGACGATGCCGGCGACGCCGAGCACCGCGGCGACGCCGTGGATGTCGGTGAGGCCGATCGCGACCATCAGCACCGCCGAGATCAAGAGCGCCGAGAGCGTCAGCCCGGAGATCGGGTTGTTCGAGCTGCCGATCAGGCCGACCAGGTAGCCGGCGACGGCGGCGAACAGGAAGCCGAGGACGACCATCACCACGGTCAGGATCAGCGAGCCGGCGAGGTTCTGGGCGAAGTACTGGTAGAGGAGGAAGACCGGCACCGCCATCGCCGCGATCGCGATCAGGATCTTCTTGAAGTCGAGGTCCTTTTGGGTGCGGTCGCCGGCGCCCGCGTCCGCGCCCGCGACCTTGAGGTCCCTGAGCGCCTTGCCGATCCCCGCGACCAGCGAGCCGCGCAGGTTCCACAGGGTGTAGAACGCGGCGACGATCATGGTGCCGACCGCGAGCGGCCGCACCTGGCGCGCCCACACTTCGTTGGCGAGATCGATCATCGACCGGCCGCCGGCCTCCGCGCCGACGAACTGGCCGGCGAGCGCGGGGTTGAGGAACAGCGCGAGCGGCACCAGCAGCAGCCAGCCGAGCACGGCGCCGGCGAACAGCACCGCCGACACCCGCATGCCGACGATGAAGCCGACGCCGATCAGCGCCGGCGAGGCGGCCGGGCTCTGGAACAGCATGCCGCCGGTATAGCCGAGCCGCTCGCCGAACATCTGGATGCTCGACTTGCCGAGCGACACGAAGCTGTCGGCGTAGTCGCGCACGAGGTGGACGCCGTTGGAGTTCTTGAACAGCTCCCACAGCGCCGCCAGGCCCATCGCCCCGAACACGTACTTGGCGCCGGTCTGCCCCCCCTGGCCGGCCTTGACGATCTCGGCGGCGGCGACGCTCTCGGGGAACGGGAGATCGGCCTCGACGACCAGGGTGCGGCGGAGCACGATCACGAACAGCACGCCGAGCACGCCGCCGATGAGCATGATCGCCGCCGCCTCGACGTAGTGGATCGTCTGCCAGGAGCCGTCGGGGTTCTTCTCCCAGGCGCCGCTGATCACGAACGCCGGGATGGTGAAGATCGCGCCGGCGATCAGCGCCTCGCCGACCGAGGCGGTGGTCCGGGCGATGTTCTCCTCGAGGATGGTGCCCTTGAAGCCGCGCAGCACCGCCATCGCGACCACCGCGGCGGGGAAGGTGGCGGCGACGGTCAGGCCGGCCTTCATGCCGAGGTAGGCGTTGGCGGCGCCGAGGATGATCGCCATGATGACGCCCAGAAACAGCGCCTTGAACGTCAGCTCCGCCATCGACTGCGAGGCGGGCACGTAGGGCACGAACGGCTTCTTCTCGGGCTCCATCGGCGCGGCCCTCCCTCCCGGTTGTCGGTCGAAAACCTGCCGGATTCTAGAGGCGCACCCGGGGGGTGTCAAACCGGAGCGGGCGCACCGGCGGCGCGCAAATCGGCGGCTTTTCGCGTGATACGATCCACCGGCCTCCCCGGAGCCCGCCGATGGACGCCGCGCCGACGGAAGACCGCGCCGACCCCCGCCCCGCGGCGCCGCCGGAATCGGTGCCCTACGTCCCGGCGGCCACCGTCCTCCCCGAGCTGACGCTCAAGGCGCTTCTCATCGGCGTCGCGATGGCCGCCGTGCTCGGCGCCGCCAACGCCTACCTCGGGATGCGCGCCGGGCTGACCATCTCGGCGACGTTCCCGGCCGCGGTGCTCGCGATCGCGTTCCTGCGCCCGTTCAAGGGCTCGATCCTCGAGGAGAACCTCGCGCGCACCACCGCCTCGGTCGGCGAGGCGCTGGTCGCCGGCGCGATCTTCACCATCCCGGCGTTCGTCCTGGTCTCGATGGACGGCGAGCGGCTGTGGACCGACTTCAACTACTGGGAGACCTCGATCATCCTGCTCGTCGGCGGCCTGCTCGGGGTGCTGTTCGTGATCCTGCTCCGGCGCACCCTGGTGGTCGACGCCGAGCTGCCGTTCCCCGAAGCCTACGCCTGCTACGAGATCGTGCGCGCCGGCCAGAAAGGGGCGTCCGGCGCCGGCTACGTGTTCGGCGCGCTCGGCGGCGGGGCGCTGATCCAGCTCTTGAAGGACTCGGCCGGGCTCCAGGTCTTCCGCGAGTCGGTCGAGTGGTTCGTCCGCTTTCCGCAGTCGGTCGTCCGCCACTTCGACAGCGACCGCCAGCCGCTCGGCGAGGTCGCCCACGGCGGCGGCGTCGCGTTCGCCTCGCCGGCGGCCTCGGGGGCCCTGATCGGGGTCGGCTTCATCATCGGGCCGCGGCTGTCCGCGATCAACTTCGCGGGCGGCGTCCTCGCCTGGCTGGTGCTGATCCCGCTCGCGCTTTTCCTCGACCCCTCGCTCCCGGCGCGGCTCGGCGCGGAGGGCGCGCCGCCGCCGTGGCCGGAGCTGGCGTTTTCCGTCTGGTACAACCAGGTGCGGCCGCTCGCGGTCGGGGCGATGCTGGTCGCCTCGCTCTACACGCTGTGGGGGCTCCGGGGGTCGATCTTCTCGGGCTTCAAGCGCGCGTTCCGGCCCGCCGGCGCCGGCGAGGGCGAGAGCCGCGTCGACCGCGACCTCGACCTGCGCTGGATCGTCGGCGGCACCGCGGTGCTGGCGGTGCCGATCACGCTCGTCTACTGGCACTTCACCCACGACCTCCTCGGCGCGCTGCTCGCGGCGGTGGTCATGATGGTCACCGGCTTCCTGTTCTCGGGCGTCGGCGGCTGGCTGGTCGGGCTGGTCGGCGGCTCCAACCAGCCGATCTCCGGGCTCGCGCTCTCGGCGCTGATCGTCGCCGCGCTGGTGATGGTCGGCATCGGGGTCACCGGGCTCGCCGGGGTCGGCGCCGTGCTCGCGGTGGCGGCGGTGGTCTGCTGCGCCACCGCGATGGCCGGCGACATGATCCAGGACCTGAAGGTCGGCCACCTGATCGGCGGCACGCCGTGGCGGATGGAGGTCGCCGAGCTGATCTCGACCGTCGTCGTCTCGTTCGTCCTGGTCTGGCCGATCGTCATCCTCCACCGCGGCAACCTGGCCAAGGGCGGGATCGGCATCGGCGACACCGAGCTGCCGGCGCCCCAGGCCGGGCTGATGGCGCAGCTCGCCTCGGGGATCGTCGGCGGCGACATGCCGTGGGGGCTGATCGTGATCGGGATGATGTTCGCGGTCGCGCTGATCATCCTCAAGGCGCCGGCGCCGATGCTGATCGCGGTCGGCATGTACCTGCCGTTCGAGACCACGTTCGCGATCTTCGTCGGCGGTCTGCTGCGCGCCGCCCTCGACCGCATCCTGGCGCGCCGCGCGGCGCCGGCCGAGGCGGTCACGCGGGCCGGCAACGTCGGCACCCTGGTCGCCTCCGGCCTGATCGCCGGCGAGGCGCTGATGGGGATGGGGCTGGCGCTCCTGGCCATGGCCGAGGTGCCGTCGGTGACCTGGCTGGTGACCGGCCGCGCGATCGAGACCTTCCCGTTCGTCGGACCGCTCGGCGGCTGGCTGTCGCTGGCGGTCTTCGCCGCCGTCGCCTGGGCGCTGATCCGCGTGCCGCTCGCCGCCCTGAGGAGGACCCGATGACCACGTTCGTCTCCGAATTCGAGCCCCGGGCGCTCTGGCGCCGCTTCGACGAGATCTTGACCGTCTACCGCCCGTCCAAGGGCGAGCAGGCGATGCGCGCGCACGTGCTCGCGGTCGCCGAGGCCGCCGGCCTCGAGCACCGCCAGGACGAGGCCGGCAACCTGGTGGTCGTCAAGCCGGCCGCGGCGGGCCACGAGCGAGCGCCGGTCACCGTGCTCCAGTCCCATCTCGACATGGTCTACGAGAAGGACGTCGAGCACGACTTCGCGACCCGGCCGATCGTGCCCGAGCGCGACGGCGAGTACCTCAAGGCGCGCGGCACGACGCTCGGCTCGGACAACGGCATCGGGGTGGCCGCGATGCTCGCGCTGATCGACGCCGGCGACGTCGTCCACGGGCCGCTCGAGCTGCTGTTCACGCTCGACGAGGAGAGCGGCCTGACCGGCGCCGGCCGGCTCGCGCCCGACCTGCTCACCGGCCGGCGCCTGCTCAACCTCGACACCGAGGAGGAGGGCGCGCTCTACGTCGGCTGCGCCGGCGGCCTGGGCAGCAAGCTCACCGTGCCGCTGGTGCGCCACGCCCCGCCCGCGGGCGCGGCGGCGTTCCGGCTCGCCGCGCGCGGCTTCAAGGGCGGCCACTCCGGGGTCGACATCCACCTCCAGCGCGGCAACGCGATCAAGCTCTTGGCGCGCGCGATCCACGCCGCGGCCGGCGACGCCGCCGACCTCCGCCTCGCCGCGGTCCAGGGCGGCTCGGCGCACAACGCGATCCCGCGCGAGGCGTTCGCCACCGCGGTGGTGCCGGCGGAGCGGGCCGCCGCCTTCCGCGCCGCGTTCGAGCGCGAGGCGCAGGCGATCCTCGACGAGGTCCGGCCCGCCGACCCCGAGGCCCGCTTCGAGGTCGCCGCCGCCGAGCCGCCGGCCGAGGTCTGGGACCTCGCGACCAGCCGCGCGGCGCTGCGTCTGCTGGTCGCGCTGCCGCACGGGGTCGCGAGCTGGAGCTACGACATCCCCGACCTGGTCGAGACCTCGACCACGCTCGCCACCGTCGCCGAGCGCGACGGCGCGCTCGAGATCCTGCTCTCCAGCCGCAGCTCGGTCGCGAGCGCGATCCAGGCCCGGGCGCGCGCGATCCGCGCCACGGCCGGTCTCGCCGGCGCCGCCGCCGCCGAGGAGGGCGGCTACCCGGGCTGGAAGCCGAACCTGGCCTCCGAGCTGCTCGCCGTGCTCAAGCGGGTGCACGCGCGCGAGCTGGGCGCCGAGCCCGCGGTCAAGGCGATCCACGCCGGCCTCGAGTGCGGGATCATCGGCGAGAAGTATCCGGGGATGGACATGATCTCCTTCGGCCCCCAGATCGAGTTCCCGCACTCCCCCGGCGAGCGCGTCCGGATCGCCTCGGTCGGCCGCTTCTGGAAGCTCTTGACCGCGGTGCTCGCGGAGCTGGCGTAGGCGGATCGGGCTCCGCCTCGCCAGCGATCCATCGACCGCGGCGCGGCCGGCGATGGCGGGCCGGAACCGGCGTGCCGGCTATACTCCCGTCCGCCGTGGACCGCCTGCGGGCGGCTGCGAGCACGCCGATGGCCGCTCCGCTCCCCGCCCCCATTCCGCCGCTCCCGACCCCCGGCGCGCCCGCGGCTCAGGTCGCGCTCTCCGGCCGCCGCAAGATGGTCCTGCTCTGGACCCTCTACTTCGTCGAGGGGCTCCCGTGGGGCGTGCAGACGGTCGCGCTGCCGGTCTTCCTGCGCGAGCACGGGCTGTCGCTGACCGCGATCGGGTTCGCCACCGCGCTCGGCCTGCCGTGGATGCTCAAAATCGCCTGGGCGCCGCTGGTCGACCGCTACGGCTCGCGCCGGTTCGGCCGCCGGCGGTCGTGGATCGTGCCGCTCCAGCTCGCGCTCGCGGCGGCCGCGCTCGCCGCCGCGGCGCTGCCGCTCGACCGCGCGCTCGCGCCGTTCCTCGTCGTGCTGCTGGCGATGAACGCGATCGCCGCCACCCTCGACATCGCGGTCGACGGGCTGGCGGTCGATCTGCTCGACCGCGCCGAGCTCGGCCGCGGCAACGTCGCCCAGGTGGTCGGCTACAAGCTCGGCATGCTCGCCGGCGGCGGCGTGCTGGTCTGGGCGAGCGCGTGGGTCGGCTGGAGCGGGCTCTTCCTGCTCATGGCGCTCGCGATCCTGCTCGCCGTCGCGGTCACCCTCCGCCTCGCGCCGCGCGACGGCGCCGCCGCAGGGGAGCGCAAGCCGCCCGCGACCCTCGCCGGCATCCTGCGCGTCCTCGGCCGCTCGCTCGCGAGCCGCCAGGCGGGCTGGCTGCTGCTGTTCGTCGCCAGCTACAAGTTCGGCGAGTCGATGGCCGACACGATGTTCAAGCCGTTCCTCTCCGACGCCGATTTCGACGCCGCCGAGATCGGCGCCTGGGTCGGCATCTGGGGCGGCACCTTCTCGATCGCCGGCTCGATCGCCGGCGGCTGGCTCGCCACCCGCTACGCCTTCCTGCGCGCGGTCGGGATCGCCGCCGCGCTCCGCCTCGGCCCGATCGCCGCCGAGTGGTGGCTGTCGCTGATCGACCCGACCGGCCCGCAGGTGATCGCGGTCACCTGCGCCGAGAACTTCTTCGGCGGCGCCCTGACCACCACGCTCTTCGCCTTCATGATGAGCCGCGTCGACAAGTCGATCGGCGCCACCCACTTCACCGCCCTCGCCGCGGTCGAGGTGTGGGGCAAGCTCCCCGCCGCCTGGCTCTCCGGCGCCCTCACCGACGCCACCTCCTACCCCTTCCTCTTCGGCCTCGCCACCCTGCTCTCTGCGGCTTTCCTCCTCCTCCTGCTGCCGCTGCGGGAAGGTCGCACGGGCCGGTAGTAGCATCCCCCCGCCATGGCCAAGCGTCTCGCGTTGCTCGTCACCGGCGCCTCCGGCATGGCGCTGCCGCGGGCGGTGCTCGGCGTCCTCGCCGCGCATCCCGAGGTCGAGCGTCTCCACCTCGTGGTCTCGCGCGGGGCGAGCCAGGTGCTGCGGCACGAGGTCGGCGCCGGGACCGCCGGCGCCGAGGCGCTGATCGAGGCCGCGGGCCTCGCCGCCGCCGACCGCGCCAAGCTCGCCGTCCACCGCGACACCGAGATCGACGCCCCGATCGCCTCCGGCTCCTATCGCCTCGACGGCGCCCTGGTGCTGCCGTGCAGCGCCGGCACGCTCGGCGCGCTCGCCGCGGGCACCGCGACCACCCTCATCCACCGCGCCGGCGCGGTCGCGCTCAAGGAGCGCTGGCCGCTCGTGCTCGGCTTCCGCGAGACCCCGCTCTCGGCGCTCCACATCGAGAACATGCGCCGCCTCGCCCACGCCGGGGCGGTGGTCATGCCGCCGGTGCCGGCGTTCTACGCCGGCGAGGACATCGCGAGCTTCCTCGCCCACTACGCGCTGCGCGTGCTCGACCGCGTCGGCCTGACCGAGACCGCCCCCACCGGCCTGCGCTGGGGCGAGGAGAGGTGAGCTACTGGCGGCAGTTCCGGAGCTCGTCGGCGAGGATCGCCATCGCGGCGTCGGTCAATGCCGCCTCCAGGCCGGCGTCGTCGGCGACGCCGATCACCGGGCGGAGGTAGGTCGGCCCGGGGTCCACCCCCCGGTCCTTCGACAGGGTCGTGTTGAGGACCTTCACCTCGACCATGTAGACCCAGAGCGGCGGGCCCTCCCCCCGTCGCTCGCGGCGCCCGAACACGTCGATCGAGATCACGTCGGGCGCTTCCGGATACGCCATGAGCCCGCACGTCTCGATCTTCTGGGCGACCGTGTCGGTCATGTTCAAGCTGAAGAGATTGCGACGCCTCAGCTCGCCGGCGAACAGTTCCGGCTCCTCGCTTCCCCGCAGGTCCAGCGGGCCGCCGATCTCGAGCGTGACGTTGATCGCGTCGAGGCCGGCGAAGGGGTCCGTGCGGGCGGCCTCGGCCCCCCAGAGGGACGCCGGGAGCGCAACGAGCAGCAGGACGAACAGCCCGCGGCCGAGGACGGCGAGGCCCGGGATTCTCAAACGTCGTGGGGTCATGACGGTGCTCCTTCGGGGATGACCGGCCCGTCACCCGGCATGGATGATGGTGCCGACGTGCTCGCCGTCGAGCGCCGGCGCGAGCAGCTCCGGCTTGAGGCCGTTGACGATCTGGAAGCGCTTGACCAGCCGCGCCCGCTCGAGCAGGTCGAGCAGGACCTCGTCGAAGGGGAGCGACGGCAGGCGGCGGGCGCGCAGCTCGGCGACGCCGATCTCCGGGATCAGCTTCGCCGAGGGATCGGTCTTGGGGTCGGCGTCGTAGAGGCCGTCGACGTCCTTGACCAGGGTGAAGGTCCTGCAGCCGAAGCACTCGGCGGTCAGGTAGCTGCCGGCGTCGGTGCGGTGGGGCGGGATGCGGCCGACCGGCGGCGGATGCTCCCAGATCGAGTACGGCGGGTCGCCGTTGAAGATCACCCCCGGCGCGCCCTTGACGAAGAACGGCAGCAGGTGACCGAAGATCTCGGGCGGGATCGCCACCACGCCGCGCGGAGCGAGGAGCGTGCCGAGGATGTGGGCGTTGCCGAGCGAGTCGGCGATCGCGAGCTGGGCGAGCACCCCGGTCGGGAGCCCGAGGTCGAGGCCGATCGAGAACACGTGGCGGCTGCGCACGCCGCCGCCGGTGCCGATGATCAGGGTGCGGCCGGCGAGGGCGTCGCCGATCGCCTCGGCGAGGGGAAACAGCGCGTGCCGCCCGCGGTCGATGATCGAGCGCCCGCCGATCTTGACCACGCAGGCGTCGGGGAGCATCCGCACCAGCGGCCGGTGGTCGTCGGTGGCGGCTTCGAGGTCCCGGTCGAGCAGACTCTCGCGCATCAAGAACGAGTCGACGTGGTGGCGTCCGTCCCAGGAGAGGCTTTCGCTCATCGCTTTGCTCCTCAGTCGGCGGTGATCAGCGTCCCGACGTCCTCGCCGTCGAGGGCGCGCGTGAGGTTGCCCGGCACCAGGCCGTTGACGACCCGGACCGAGCGCCGGAGCCGGGCGTTGGCCATCAGCTCGAGGACGGCGCGCTCGACCACCACGTCCTTGAGGTCCATCGCCGCCAGCTCGTCGACGGTGATCTTCGGGATGAAGCGCGCGTACCGGTCCTTCTTCGGATCCGCGGTGTAGAGGCCGTCCTCGTCCTTGACGAAGATCATCGAGCGCGTGCCGAAGACCTCGCTCACCAGGTAGGCGCCGGTGTCGGTGCGGTGGGGCGGGATGCGCCCGACCGCCGGGTTGCGCTGCCAGAACGTGTAGGGGGGCATGCCGAAGAAGATCGCCGCCCGGCGCTCGACGAGGTAGAGCGGCAACTGGGGGAACTGGGCCGGCTCGATGAACGGGATGCCGTGCTTGGCGAGCAGGTAGTGGAGCATGCGGGCGTTCTGCATCGAGACGAAGGTGCCGAGCACGCTCATCACCCCGGTCGGGAGCCCCAAGTCGAGCGCGACGCTGTAGGCCTGGCGCGCCCGGGTGCCGGCGCCGGTGCCGATGATCATCTGGTGGCGCGGGAGGTTCGCGACGATCTCCTCGATCAGCGGGAACACCGCCTTGCGGCCGCGGTCGATCACGCTCTGGCCGCCGATCTTGACCACGTTGGCCTCGGGCAGGATCTGGTGCACCGGGCCGGCGGTCTGGGCGAGCAGCGCGGGGTCGGTCAGCGACCCCGTGACCAGGTTGCGGCCCAGCTCGCTCAGCAGCTCGTCCTGCAACTCGCTCCGCGCCTCGACCTCGATCTCGTCCTTGAGCAGCACCATTTACTTCTCTCCCCTCTTGCGGTCGGACGACTTCGGTATGCGGATCGCGGCCAGCTCGTAGCGCTCGGTCGCGTCGCGCGCGACGTCGAGGCTGCCGTAGCGTTGCCGGATCCAATCTTCCAGACGGCGCAACACACGATCCTGGACCTCGGGCGTCACCTCCCTGCCCCCCAGCCCCGCCTTGGCGCTCCAGGCGGCGACGGCGTCGCCCGCGCGGTGGACGACGGTCCAGGACGCCGCCGTGCGCACCGGCAGGACCTCGCCGCCGCGCTCCGCCAGGGCGTCGGCGATCGTGCGCCGCGCGTCGCCCGCGCGTCGCGCCTCGACGCCGCCGTGCTCGGCGAGGAGCCGCCGCATCTCGCGGCGCATCTCTGCGCGCAGGCTCCCGGGGTCGCTCTCGACGGCGCCGAGGACGACCACCGCGCCGTTCGGGCTCGCCACCCGCAGCGCCTCCTCGACCAGCACCTCGGGCGGGAGCAGGTGCGCCGCCCGCGACAGGAACATCAGGTCGACGCTGCCGGTCGCGATCGGCCAGCGCGCGCCGGCGTCCGCCCGCACCAGGGCGCGGCCGGCGCCGGCGCCGAGCTTGCGGTGGAAGACGGCGAGCATCGGGCCCGAGAGGTCGATCCCCAGGTAGCGGCCCCGGCCGCGGGCCCCCCACGCGCCGGCGAGGTGCTCCCCGATCTGGCCGGTGCCCGCGCCGAGGTCGAGGGCCACGCCGCCCCGGCCGTTGCCGGCCGGCGCCAGCTCCGCCACCGCCGCGGCGATCCGCGGGGCGGCGCCGGCGGGCAGCCCGGCCCGCCGGTCGAAGTCCACTGCCTGGCGATCGAACGAGACGGTCACATTCGGTCCACCGCGTGAGCTCCTGACCATCCAGAGACCTCGGAGGACGCCCCGCGTCAACGGCTGGAGACTACCGTCTCGGAGGCTGCCATGGCCTCGACCATCCACGCCATGGGGTCCTGGCCCGGCGGGCGCGGCTGGTCGAGCTTCCAATACCCGCGATGCTTGGGGAACCGGAAGTCGCCGACCGGCGTCAGGTAGCGCGGACGCGGCTCGGGCTTCAGCTCGAGATCGTCGAGCCGATAGCCGAGCAGGTGGAGCGACGCCTCGTAGATGCGCTCGACGGTGGGAGCCTGCTCGAAGTACGCGCGAAGGTCCGCGCCGCCGCGCTCGGCGCCCGGGGCGACGTCCCACATGCGGACGCTGTTGTCGTCCGCGCACGAGGCGAGCCGGGTGCCGTCGGGACTGTACGCGATCTCCCGGATGCGATCCCGATGGCCGCGGAGGCGGGCGATCTCCTCGCGGGAGGCGAGGTCCCAGACGTGGATGCTGTGATCGTCCTCGGCCGCGGCCAGGCGGCGGCCGTCAGGGCTGAACGCCACGCTCCAGAACGCGAACTCGCCCTCGAAGCGGGCGCTCTCCGCTTTCGTGGCGAGGTCCCAGACGCGGACGGTCCGATCGTCCGAGGCCGAGGCGATGCGCGAGCCGTCGGGACTGAACCTCAGGTTCAAGACGCGGCGACCCCCATGGCCCTCGAGGCGGGCGATCAGCTCGCCCGAGGCGACGTCCCACACCATCACGCTCCGGTCGGGCGAAGTCCCGGCCAGGCGGGTGCCGTCGGGGCTGAACGCCACGCTGAAGAACCCGGAGGCCTCCTGAATGAACAGCTCCTCCGTCTGCTCGAAATCGCGGGCCCCGGCGGGAGCGTGGTGCTGGTGACCGCCGCCGCCCCTGCCGCCGCCCCTGCCGCCGCCGCTCCGACCGGGACCCAGGAGCTCCACGACTTGCTCGCCGGTGGCGACGTCCCACACGCGGACGGTCTTGTCCGACGAGCCGGAGGCCAGGCGGGTGCCGTCGGGGCTGTACGCCACGCTCCAGATCTTCTCCTTGTGGCCCACGAAGCGGGCGGTCTCCTCGCCCGTGGTGAGGTCCCAGAGCCGGACGATCCTGTCGTCCCCGGCCGTAGCCAGGCGGGTCCCGTCGGAGCTGAACGCCACGCTCCGCACTCTCGAGGTATGGCCGTCGAAGCGGGCGACCTCGGCGCCCGTGGCGACGTCCCAGAGGCGAATGCTCTTGTCGTCCGAGCCGGAGGCCATGCGCTTGCCGTCGGGGGAAAACGCCACGGTCCAGACGCGCTCCGGATGACCCGGGGTGCGGGCGAGCTCCTGGCGCGTGGCGAGGTCCCAGAGGCGGATGCTCTTGTCGTCCGAGCCGGAGACCAGGCGCTTGCCGTCGGGGGAAAACGCCACGCCCCGGACCAGCGCCGAATGGCCTTGGAGGCGGGCGACCTCCTTGCCCGCGGGGAGCTCCCACAGGCGGATGGTGCGATCCACCGAGCCGGAGGCGAGGCGGGTGCCGTCCGGGCTGAACGCCACGGTCCAGACCCGGGCCATGTGGCCCTGGAGGCGGGCGACCTCGACGCCCGAGGCGACGTCCCACAGCCGGATGCTCCGATCCTCCGCCCCCGCGGCCAGGCGGCGTCCGTCGGGGCTGAACGCCACGGTCCAGATGCGGGGCCCGTCGGTCTGCAGGCGGGCGATCTCCTCGCCCGCGGCGACGTCCCAGAGACGGAGCGTCTTGTCGAACGAACTCGAGGCCAGGCGTGCGCCGTCGGGACTGAGCGCCACGCTCACGACGCTCCCCTCATGGCCCGCGAGGTGGGCGACCTCCGAGCCCGAGGCGAACTGCCAGACGCGGATGCTCTTGTCGAACGCGCCCGCGGCCAGGTACTGACCGTCGGCGGAAAACGCGAGGGAGAGGACGCTCCCCCCGAAGCCGCGGAAGCGGACGACCTCCTCGCCCGAGCCGACGTCCCACAGGCGCACGCTCTTGTCGTCCGCGCCCGAGGCCAGCCGGGTGCCGTCGGGACTGAACGCCACGGTCGAGACCCGGCGCTCGTGGCCGTGGAGTTGGGCGATCTCCTCGCCCGAGGCGAGGTCCCACAGGCGGATGCTCCCATCGGCCGAGGACGAGGCCAGCCGCCGGCCGTCGGGGCTGTATGCCACGCTCCGAACGGAAGTCAGGGCCTCCGGCGAGCGCCAGATCTCGCGAAAGACGTCGGCGGCGACCTCCGGTGACGGCAGGCTCGCCGCGGATGCCGGGCGCCCTTCCGCCGCTCCCACGTCCCGGCGCAGAGCCGCCAGCGTGTAGAGCCAGGCTTGCCGGGAGCCCTCCGGGGAGCCGCCGTTGCCGGCGGCGCGCAACGCCTCCCCCGCTTTCGCCGTGAACACCTGGGAGCGATCGAGGCTGGCGGCCGGGGTGCCGAGGTTCTCGGAGCCCGCCGCCGGCGGGGCCGCCGCCGTCGAGACGAAGCCGAGGCTCGAGAGGATGATGAAGATGGCCAGGCTCGCGATGCCGGGTCGCCGCTGGGTCATGTAGATACTCCTTTACATCCAAGTGTCGCGGATCGAGTTTCTCGGGACGCCACCGCCGGCCGGGCCGCGGCCAGAGCACGAGGGCGGCCCTTGCGGGCCGCCCTCTCGAAGTGCCGCTTGCGGCTGGGCGGTGGACGCTACCACCGCCGAGGGGCGAACCGCCCTAGGGGATGGGGTGGTCGATCTCCGAATCGATGAAGATCTTGCAGGCCGACGCGTCGGAGGCCCCCTCCTCCGCGATGCAGAAGTCGGTCATCATGCCCAGGCCCGCGTGGTGCAGGATGTGGCAGTGCATCAGCCAGCGGCCCAGTCCGCCGCCCATCTCGGCGTCGGTGAGGTTCGGCATGTCGCCCGCGCCGCCGAACTCCCCCTGGTAGTCGTACGGGAACTTCGTCAGGAGCTGGAGCCAGGTGAACTCCGTCTCGTCGGGGATCTTGAACCGGTCGGTGATCTTCACCCGGTACACCAGGGCTGCGCCCGGCTGGACCGCCTCGACGTCCAGGAACTCGTTGTAGTCGTACTCGAAGAGCGGATCGCCGGTGAGCACGGCGCCGTCGACGACCGGGTTCTCCGGGTCGAAGGGGACCAGGTCGACGTTGTTGAAGTCGAAGACGGCGATCGGCTGGAACGAGAAGCCGTGCGCGTGGAACGGGTGGTGCCCGGCGCCGGTGTTGTTGGCGACGACGAACTCCACCACGTCGCCGATCTTCGCGTAGCGCGTGGAGTCCTGGGTCGGTATCTGGGTGCCGGTGGTCTCGTCCCCTTCATAGTCTCCCTTGTTGGCGTTGATCGAGGGGAACCGCCGGTTGTCTTCCAGACGGTTGCTGAGGACGACGGACTGATCCACGGCGCGCCCCCGGAACGGGAAGCTCGGGCCCAGGAACGGATCGAAGCCCGGCGGCACCGCCGTGAACGGAACGGTGGTGGCGGACCTCAGGTCGTCCGACGGCCGGTTGATCAGAGAGTGCGCCATCAGGAGGGTGCCCTCGGCGATGTCGTAGTTCGGCAGTCCGAGGAAGTCCGGGATGATCTTGATCCGGACCAGCTTGCGGGCGGCGATGTCGCGGTTGGCGGAGTCGCCGGTGCCGATCAGGTTGCCCAGGTTGCCGGCGGCGAAGGCGCCGTGAGGGTAGTCGATGACCCAGATGTACATGCTCTCGCCGGGGTCGAGGTAGTTGCCGTCGCGATCCTTGGTCACGACCACGAACTCGGTCCGCTCGGAGACGCCGATGAAGTCCTCGCCGGTGCGGATGACCGTGTCGAAGGGCCGCCGCACGAACGGGTCGGCCGGCGGGATCTCGTCCTGACCCTCGAGGCGCACCTTGTCGAGCAGGCCGTTCTGGCCGCCGATGCGGTAGAGCGGCAGGCCCTGGTCGCAGGAGAGCGGGTCGGCGCCGGAGAACTTGACGGTGCTGCCGGGCGCGTAGCACTGGCCGGTGTTCGCCCCGTTGACCTGCAGCGCCGGGCCGAACGGCGGCTCTTCGCCCTCGAGCAGGAGGCGGAAGCGGTAGAAGCGCTCGTTCGACGAGTTGACGAACGAGACGCGCACGCCGCGCCCCTGGATGACGTAGATCGTCTCGACGTTCTCGTCGCTGGTCGGGACCTTGCCGTTGACGAAGAGCAGCTCGCCTTCCCGGACGATGCAGTCGCCCGTGCGGTCGCCGCGGTCGCACTCGCCGTCCCCGGTGAGGTCGGGCGAGATGTCCGGCATGAGGTTGTTCTCGACCTCGAAATCGGACCAGACGTTGAAGGGCAGATTGGCTCTCACCAGGTGGCGGTTGACCTCGCTGGCGACCACGGAATCGTGCAGTTGGACGAACCTCTTCTGGAGCGGCAGGACGCCGAGGAGCGTCAGGAGGTCCTCCTCGTAGGAGCGGATGACGAGCTTGCCGACCATGCCGCGGTGCTCGGTGAGCAGCGGCTTGACGTGCGGGTGGAACCAGTAGTTGCCCGGGCGATAGAGCCGGTACTGGTACAGGCGCTGCTTCCCGGCCTCGATGCCGAACTCCGACACCGGAGTGCCGTCGCTCTCGTTGTCCAGCTCCATGCCGTGCCAGTGGACGCTCTGCCGGTTGTCGGCCGGCGCGTAGAATCCGGTCGAGATCGCCTCGCCGTTGACCGCCTCCGGCAGCTCGTTCTTGACCAGCAGTTGCACGACGTCACCGACGTGGCCGACGATCTCGATGCCCGCGGGCACGCCGTTGTAGGCGGTGGCATTCGGCGTGGTGACGGTGCCGTCGGTCTTGAGATAGCCGTTCTCGAACTGGAGCGAGGGCTGGATGCGGCAGGGGTCGGCATCCACCGCCGGGCCATGCGAGACGGTGCCGCCCGGGCAGGCCACGTTGTCCGGAGGGTTGCTGATGTTGCCGAGGACGTCGACGAACGCGTAGTCGGGCACGGGCAACGTGTGCTCGATCTCCGACATCACGAGCGTCTTCTTGATCAGGAAGAAGGGATCGGGGAACCCGTGGGAGGCGGCGGTGATGTTCCGCGGCTGAGACGCGTCCGCGGCGAATCCCGGGACGATTCCCTGCAGGGAGACATCGCCTGCCAAAACCTGCGCCTCGGCCACGGTCTGCGCGGCCAGGGGAGCGGCGACCAGCAGGCTGGCGGCGATCGCCACGGTGATCAGCGACAGAGACGAGCGGGAGAGCGAAGACCTCATCAGACACTCCTTCCTTGACGGCTGCCCAGCCCCGCCGCGCCGCGGAGGGGCGAGGGCAGGTTCGACATCCGTTGGTCGATGGACTGCACCGGTAATCAGCAACGCATGTGCCAGAAGGCGTGGCGAGCGGGCTGCGGCGCGCCGGACGGGCGGCCGGACGGCACTCTAAATCATTCGGGGTTGGCTATTTACGCGACCCAGGCGCCAACAGCACCGCGCGGAGCCGGAGGCGGCCGGGAGGGTCTCTCGCCGGTCGAAAGGCGAGCGCGGCGTCCAAATCCCGCACCGCCGCACCCTCCGGACTCCAGGATTTGGATGTCTCCGGGCTCGGACGGCCCGGCTGCAGGACCCGATTGGTCGTCCCCCTCCCGCCCGCTGCGCGCACTCTGATTGTGAATCGGTAAATCCCGGGGATCTCTGCGTTGCCGGCGAGCCAGAGGCTCCGGCTGCCTGCGGCGGATCGCCCCGCCGGCGCTCCGTCGGAAGGTCCTCGACCGAAGTTACCCGGCTCTCCCGTGGTGTTTTCTTCTCGATCCGAGGGATTGCGTCGCGCGCTCTGATCGGCGGGCGTGCCGGCGCCGGCGGCACCGGAAACGGCGGAGGCGGCCAATGGTCGACCGAGCGGAGCGAGTCGTCACCACGGGATCTCCGGCCGGGACCCGGGGCGCGCCCCCCCCGGGCGCGGCCGATCGCGCCGGGTCGGCCGCCGGCGCCGCGGCCGCCTTCGGCATCGTCGGCGAGCACCCGTCGATGCGGGCCGTCCTCCAGCGGGCGGAGATGGTCGCCCCCAGCCGGACCACCGTCCTGGTCACCGGCGAAAGCGGCACCGGCAAGGGGCTGATCGCGGAGACCATCCACCGGATGAGCGGGCGCCGGCGGGCGCCGTTCGTGGAGCTGGTCTGCGCGGCGCTCTCGGAGTCGCTCCTGGAGTCCGAGCTCTTCGGTCACGAGAAGGGCGCGTTCACCGGCGCGGTCTCCCGCCGCGAGGGGCGGTTCATGCACGCCGAGGGCGGCACCCTCTACCTCGACGAGATCGCGGCCGCCCCCTTGACGACGCAGGTCAAGCTGTTGCGCTTCCTGCAGACCCGGCGGTTCGAGCGCGTCGGGGGCAACGAGACCCTGACCGTCGACATCCGGCTGATCGCGGCGACCAACCGGGACCTCGGGGAGGAGGTGGCGGCGGGCCGCTTCCGCGAGGACCTCTTCTACCGCCTCAACGTCTACCGGGTCGACCTGCCGCCGCTGCGGCACCGGCGCAGCGACATCCCGGCGCTGGCGGCGACCTTCCTGGCGCGCTTCGCGGCGGAGAACGAGCGGACGATCGAGGGGTTCTCCCCCGAGGCGCTCGAGCGGCTGCTGGTCCACGACTGGCCGGGCAACGTGCGCGAGCTCGAGCACGCCGTCGAGCACGCCGCGATCGTGGCCCGCGGGCGTCAGGTGATGCCGCACGACCTGCCGGAATCGGTGGTCCAGGCGCGGCGCGATCCCCTGGAGGTGTCGATCCCGGGCAGCACCCTGGCCGAGATCGAGCGCGCCGCGATCCTCAAGAGCGTGATCGCCGCCGGCGGCTGCGCGGCCGCGGCCGCCGCCATGCTCGGCATCTCCAAGAGCAAGATGTACTACCGTCTCCGCGACTACGGCTGGGAGCTCCCCCGCCGCGGCGGCGGGGCGCTGGACGCCGCGGCGGCGGGCGATTCCAACGGCACCCACCGCGCGGAGAGTCCGGCGACGGACCGACGGCCGCCGCCGTCGCCTCCGCCGGCCGGCGATCGACGCGGATCGCGTCACCGCGGCCGGCGGGCGGCGGGAGTCCCCGTCGCCGAGACGAGCCCGCGGGTCCCCGGCGATCCGAGGAGTGACCGATGAACGCCCGGATGGCCGCCCTCGCGCTCGCCGCCCTCGCCCTCGCCGCCGCGCTCGCGGCCGGCTGCCGCGCGGCCCCGGGGGAGTCCCCCTCGGACCCGGCGACCGCCGGTCACGACCGCGCCGGCCACGCGCCGGCGCGCGCGGTCGCCGCGGGCGACGGCGCCGCCGCCGGAGACGAGGTCGCCCACTACACCTGCTCGATGCACCCCTCGGTGCGCAGCGCCGAGCCCGGGAGCTGCCCGATCTGCTCGATGGCCCTGGCGCCGGTGCGCCGGCGGGAGATCGTGAGCGGGGAGATCGTGCTCGACGGCGGGCGGCGCCAGCAGATCGGCGTCACCACCGCCCGCGCGGAGCGGCGGCCGCTCACCGTGGCCGTGCGCGCGGTCGGCCAGGTGACCTACGACCAGACGCGGCTGACCGAGGTCACGCTCAAGGTCGGCGGCTGGATCGGCGAGCTGGTCGCCGACCGCCTCGGCCAGCGGGTCGAGGAGGGGGAGCCGCTGTTCACCCTCTACAGCCCGGATCTGTTCGAGGCCCAGCGGGAGTACCTGGAGGCGTACACCAACCAGCGCATGGGGCGCAGCGCCGGCTCCGCCACCGGCGCCGACTTCCTGACCGAAGCCCGGCGCCAGCGTCTCCGCATGTGGGACCTCGGGCCCGAACAGGTCAAGCGCCTGGAAACGAGCCGCCTGCCGCTCGAGGTCGTCCCGATCCTGGCGCCGGCCTCCGGCCACGTGATCGAGAAGAACGTGATCGCCGGCGCCGCGGTCGAGCCGGGGATGACGCTCTACCGGATCGCCGGCCTCGAGCGCGTGTGGGTCGAGGCCGAGGTCTACGAGTCGGAGCTGGCGCTGCTCCGGGCCGGCGACCCGGCGACGGTCACCCTCCCGCACCTGCCGGGACGGCGCCTCGCCAGCCGCATCGCGTTCGTCTACCCCTGGCTCGACGCCGCCACCCGCACGGGCCGCGTGCGCGTCGAGCTGCCCAACCCGAAACTCGAGCTGAAGCCCGAGATGTACGCCGAGGTCGTCTTCGAGCGCGCCCTCGGCGAGCGGCTGGCGGTGCCCGAGGAGGCGATCCTCTACGCCGGCGACCACCGCTACGTCTTCCTCGACCTCGGCGGAGGCCGCCTGCGGCCGCA
>CAZNIX010000017.1:0-24261 GCA_964573125.1 uncultured Thermoanaerobaculia bacterium | reverse complement strand
CGAGCATGTCGGAGACGTGGATCCCCTGCCAGCCGCGGATCGACGAGCCGTCGAAGCCGACCCCCTCCTCGAACGTCCCCTCGTCCCAGGTGTCGATCGGAAACGAACAGTGCTGCCAGGTGCCGAGCAGATCGACGAACTTGAGATCGACCATCTCGGCGCCGTGCTTCTCGGCCAGCTTGAAGAAGTCCTTCGGAGTCATCGTCCCTCCTCCTCTCGATAAGTGTTGATCGGTCCGATCATCGCGTTCCGGTCCTGAACAGTCAGTACTCTTCGAGATAGCGGGCGCGCTCCCAGGGGTGGACGACCGAGATGTATTCCGCCCATTCCTGGCGCTTGGCGGCGAGGAAGTTGTCGTAGATGTGCTCGCCGAGCGCGGCCCGGATCACCCGGTCCTTCTCGAGGTTGTCGAGCGCGTCGGAGAGGTTGGCCGGGAGCTGATCGATCTTGAGCCGACGCTTCTCGCGATAACTCATCGTGAAGATGTTCTTGTTGATCGGCGGCCCGGGGTCGGCGCCGCTCTCGACCCCGTCGAGGCCGGCGGCGAGCATCACCGCGAGCGCCAGGTAGGGGTTGCACGCCGGGTCGGGCACCCGCACCTCGCAGCGGGTGGACATCCCGCGCTTGGCCGGCACCCGGACGAGCGGGCTCCTGTTCTTTTCCGACCACGCGACGTTGACCGGCGCCTCGTAGCCGGGCACCAGCCGCTTGTAGGAGTTGACCAGCGGGTTGGTGATGGCGACGAACGCCCCGGCGTGGCGCAGGATGCCGCCGATGTAGCCGAGCGCGACCTTCGAGAGCTGCCACTTCGCCCCGGGGTCGAAGAACGCGTTGTCGCCCTTCGCCGTGAGCAGGCTCTGGTGGCAGTGCATCCCCGAGCCGTTGACGCCGAAGATCGGCTTGGGCATGAACGTCGCGTGGAGGCCGTGGTCGAGCGCGACCTTCTTGACCACGAAGCGGAACGTGACCACGTTGTCGGCGCAGGCGACCGCCTCGGCGTACTTGAAGTCGATCTCGTGCTGCCCGGGCGCCACCTCGTGGTGGGCGGCCTCGACCTCGAAGCCCATCGCCTCGAGCATCATGACGACGTCGCGCCGGCACTCCTCGCCGCGGTCGACCGGGGTCAAGTCGAAGTAGCCGCCGACGTCGTGGGTCTCGACCCGGGTCGTGCCGCGCTCGTCGCGCTGGAACAGGAAGAACTCGGCCTCCGGGCCGGCGACCATCCGGTAGCCGAGCTTGGCCGCGCGCGCGACCTGGCGCTTGAGCGTCAGCCGCGGGCAGCCGGCGAAGGGCGACCCGTCGGGCAGGTGGACGTCGCAGATCATGCGCGCCACCCGCGAGCCGTCGGGGTTGGCCCACGGGTTGACGATGAAGGTCGCGAGGTCGGGGACGAGCAGCATGTCCGACTCCTCGATCCGGCTGAAGCCCTCGATCGAGGAGCCGTCGAACAGGATCTGGCCGTCGAGCGCCTTCTCGAACTGGCTGCGCGGCACCTCGACGTTCTTGATCACCCCCATGATGTCGGTGAACTGCAGGCGCAGGAAGCGCACCCGCTCCTCGTCGGCGGCTTTCAGGATCTCTCGTGGTTGCATGGGTGTCCCTGAAATCCGTGACGTTTGGCGGATTCTGTGGCTGTAGATGGCACTTGTCAACCCCAGAGCTGCAGCTTGTCGCTCGAAATCCGCACGACTTGCACATTCCGAGGTGCAGGCCAACCGCTCCGACGAGGGACCCGCACGGGGTGCTCAGAGCCCCCTCCTGCCCACAGAACCACAAACATAGGTAATTATCTACTTGACCTGTATGAGGAAGTCTGTATATCCTCTCGCTGGCTATAACGAATCTGATGCGGCGCGGCCGGCGCAGGCGCCGTGTCTCGACCAGTGAGCGGCATGGCGAAATTGTTCGAGATCGAGCCTCATGTGCGCTCGATGATCGACGAGGACGGAGCCGTCCTGCTCGATCTTCGGGCCGGGAAGTACTACAGCCTCAACGGCGTCGCGGCGCAGATCTGGATCAAGGCCGAGGAGGGTCTCGCCGAGGTGGAGATTCTCGAGCACCTGAGCGAGGTCTTTCAGGTCGAGAGCGAGACCCTGCGGCGGGACCTGCAGGGGTTCGTCGCTGGTCTGGCGCGGAAGGGACTGATCCGTGGCGGTGCATGAGGCTCTGGGCAAGGAGCTGACGCGCGCTGACGTCAACGCCTCCCGGAACTGGCGGCAGCGTCTGGGTACCGCGCTCGCCTTCCTCGCTCTGGTGGTCGTCGACGGCGTGATGAAGCTGGCGGGCTTCGGCTCCTTCTACCGGATCGTCAGGTCCTTCCCGGCGCTCGGCACGGCCGGCGGGTCGGAGCGCCGCATCGAGAGCATCTGCCAGGCGGTGGACCGCGCTGCCAGCCTCTACTTCAAGCGCGCGTGGTGCCTGCAGCGGTCGGCGACCGCCGCCTGTCTGCTGCGGCTGCGCGGGGTGCCGGCGGAGCTGGTCATCGGCGTCCGCAAGATGCCGTTCTACGCCCACGCCTGGGTCGAGGTCGACGGCCGGGTGGTCAACGACAGCCCGGTCGTCCAGAGCCGCTACCGGGTGATGGAGCGATGTTGAGGCGGACCGGTTCGAACGCGGGGTGAACGGCAGATCATGGGTGCACTCGGAGGGCTCTACTCGCGACGCGACGACGCGGTCGATCGCAAGGTGATCGAGCGCCTCTCCGCCACCCTCGAGCAGATCGGACCCGACGGCGAGCACGTCGTCGCACGCCCCGGAGTCACGCTCCTCTACCGGCCGTTCCGCGTCGCCTTCGGCGACCAAACCGCGGACGCGGCGCTGGAGGCGGCGAACGGAGACGTCCTGGTCTGGAACGGCCGGCTCGACAACCGCGACGAGCTGTGCCGGCTCCTCTCGCTCGACGGCGAAGGCCGCTCCGCTCCGGCGGCCGAGCTGGTCCACCGGGCGTTCACGGCCTGGGATCTCGACGCCTTGCCGAGGCTCCTGGGCGACTTCTCCCTCGCTCTCTGGCAACCGCACCGCAAGCGGCTGGTCCTGGCGACCGACGTCTGGGGCCTGCGGCCGGTCTTCTATCACCCGGCGCCGGGCTGCCTGACCTGGGCCTCCCGATGTCGATCGGTGCTCGATGCCCTCGGCCTGCCGGTCGAGGTCGACGAAGAGTACATCGCCGGCTCCCTGACCCGCTCCCGCCCCTCCGACCACAGCCCCTTCAAGCAGATCAAGATGCTACCGCCGGCCCACCTGCTGGTGGCGGAAGGGGCGACCCTGCGGATCGCCGGGTACTGGCGGCCGCAGGTGCGGGAACAGGTGAGGCACCGGCGCGAGGAGGAGCACGAGGAGCAGTTCCGCGAGCTTCTCCAGCAAGCGGTGGCGACCCGCCTGCCGGCGAGAGGTCCGGTCTTCGCCGACCTCAGCGGCGGCTTCGACTCCTCCTCGATCTGCTGCCTGGCCGATCGGCTGATCGCGGACGGCGCGGCCCCGACCCCCGGCTTGCAGACCGTCTCGTACGTCTACGACGGCGCCCGCTCCTCGGACGAGCGCGAGTACATCGGGATGGTCGAGGCGCAGCTCGGCCGGGTCGGGCTGCACATCGCCAACGAGCAGGCGCCGCTGCTCGCGCTGCCGCCGTTCGGTCCCCGCTTCCGGCCCGACTTCCCCGGCGGCCAGCTCGTATACCTGCGCCGCAACCAGGTCCTGGCGGACGCCATGCGCGCCGCCGGCGCGCGCATCCTCCTGCGCGGCTTCGGCGGCGACCAGGTCACCTGGGGCGACATCGGGTCGACGGTGTGGGCGATCGCGGACCAGCTCAAGACCGGGAAGTGGCGGCGGGCGCTCGGCTCCTGCCGCCGGTGGTCGCGAGCCCAGAAGACGACTCTCTACATGACGCTGTGGCGCAGCGGGATCTGGCCGTTGATGCCGCGGGCGATCAGGAAGCGGACCGGCTCCTTCGTGCTCCCTCTCGAGGGCTGGTTCGAGCGCCGATTCGTGCGCCGCCTCGACCTGCGGGATCGCGCCCTCGGGCCGCCGGACGACGGCGGCTTCCCCCTGCCGAGCCAGCGCCAGCAGTACGCCCACCTCCTCGAGGTCTGCCGCGAGGTCGGCTGGGAGCTGGTGCTCGCGGAGGGCTGCATCGAGTGCCGCTTCCCGTTCCTCGATCGCCGTCTGGTCGAGCTCGCCCTGGCGACTCCGATGGAGTTGGCGATCCGCCCGGGCATGGTGCGGTCGCTGGCCCGCGCGGCGATGCGCGGAGTGCTCCCCGAGGAGGTCCGGACGCGGCGGTCGAAGCAGGGGCCCGACGAAGCGGTCTTCCGGACCTTCGCCCGCCGCTGGGACGAGATCGCCCCGCTCGCCCGGGACCCGCTGGTGGCTCGCTACGGGTTCGTCGACCGCGACGCGCTCCGGACCGCCATGCACCGGGCCCGCCATGGCGTCGCGGCGGTGCCGCCCCAGCTACTGAGAACCCTGGCCGTCGAATTCTGGCTTCGTTCGCTCGAAACTGGGTCAGTGAGCGAACGGATCAACGAACTGACTCCGTCGGAAACCCGGCGGAGCCAAGAAAGGAGTTGGCAGAATGACCTACGAAGCGCCTGAAATCTTCGAGCTCGGCGACGCCGAGGAGCTCACCCTCTGCGCGTGCGGGTGTCAGTGCGACTGTTGTGGCTGCTACCAGAGCGGCTGCGGCGGCACCGAGATCGCCGTCTAGGCGGCATCGCGGGCCGGCCGCCTCGCCACCGTGGAGGCGGCCGGTCCGCTCATCACCGACGACGCGCCGATCGAGACCCGATGATCCCACGTGAGCTGCGGTGGCTCTGGCGTCAAGCCAGACCGATGCGGCCGTTGCTGCTGGCGCAGCTCTCGGCCGTGCTCGTCACCAGTCTGCTGATCCTCGTCGATCCCCTGATCCTGAAGTGGCTGATCGACGACGTGCTCCCCTGGCACAAGCAGGGCATGCTGCTGGTGGCGGCGGGCGCGTTCGCGGGCTGCTACGCTTTCTTCTTCGCCTTCAGCGGCCTGGGACTGTATCTGGACACCTATGTCGGCCAGCGCGTGATGCTCGGGATCCGCCTGAGCCTGCTGCGGCACCTCCACACGCTGTCGACCGACTACTTCGTCACCACTCCGCAGGGCGACACCCTGCACCGCCTGGAGCAGGACGTCGAGCAGCTCCGTGAGCTGAGCGGCAGCACCCTGGCATCGCTGCTCCGGATCGCGGTGACGACCACCCTGACCCTGCTCATCCTCGCGCTGCTGAGCTGGAAGCTGACGCTGCTGGTGCTGCCGCTGGTGCCGGCGGCGGTGCTGCTCCGCAGGTGGGGCTATCCCCACCTGAAGGACGCCTCGGATGCGGTCGCCGCCGGCAGCGCCGCCCGCGTCGCCTTCCTGCAGGACCACCTCGGGGCGATGAGCCAGGTCCAGCTCCTGCGCCGGGAGGCGGGCGAGCGGCGCCGCTTCGGCCGGGTGGCGAGGACGGCGGTCGAGAGCGTCGTGCGCCGGCGCGGCCTCGAGCTGCTGGTCGAGCACAGCAGCGGGTTCGCGATGATGCTCGGGATGGCGATCGTGCTCGGCTTCGGCGGCCTCCAGGTCCTCAAGGGCACGATGACGATCGGCGGCCTGGTCGCCTTCTACACCTACCTCAGCCGGGTCTTCGGCCCGGTGCAGTCGGTGGTCAGCCTCTACTCGGCGATGCAGCGGACGCAGGCGAATATCCGGCGGCTGATGGCGGTCTTCGAGCTGAAGCCGACGATCAAGGACCCGCCGCGTCCGGCGTCGCTGCCCGGCCGGGGGCCGCTGCGGGTGGCGTTCGAGCAGGTGCGCTTCGCCTACGGCGCCGAGCCGGTCCTCGACGAGCTGGCGCTGAGCGTCGACGCCGGCGGCCGGGTGGCGCTGGTCGGCTTCACCGGCAGCGGCAAGACCACGGTCGGCCGGCTGCTGGTCCGCCTCTACGACGCCCAGTCCGGCCGCGTCGCTCTCGACGGCGTTCCGGTGCGCGACCTGCGCCTGCGGCAGCTCCGCCGCGACGTCGCCCTGGTGCCGCAGGAGTCGATCCTCTTCGATGTTTCGATCGGCGACAACCTGCGCTTCGCCGATCCCCGCGCCGGCGAGGACCGCCTGTGGGAGGCGCTGCGCATCGCCCAGCTCGAGACCACCGTCCGCGAGCTGCCCGAAGGGCTCGACGCGCCGGTCGGGGTGCGCGGCCAGAAGCTCTCGGGCGGCGAGCGGCAGCGGCTGGCGATCGCGCGGGCGATCCTCCAGCGGCCGCGCCTGCTGATCCTCGACGAGGCGACCGCCGCCCTCGACGGGATCACCGAGCAGCGCCTGCTCGGCGCCCTCGACGGGCTGACCTCCGAAATGACCATCCTGCTGATCGCCCATCGGCTCTCGGCGATCCGTTGGGCCGACCGCATCCTGGTCCTCGACGGCGGCCGCCTGGTCGACGGCGGCGCCCACGAGGAGCTGCACCTGCGTTGCTCGCTCTACCGCGAGCTGTGCGAAAAGCAGCTCCGGGTACGCGGCGACGAGCCGGCCGGCGGCTCCGAAGACCTCCGCGTGGTGAGAAAGGCGGTGCGCTGATGAGCGCGGTCCGGCGTCTTCTGCGCCTGTTCCCGATCGCCCTGTGCGCGGCGCTGGTCGTCGGGCTGCTGCTGCTCTTCCTGCTGCGCATCGAGCGCACGGTCGAGGCGACCGGCGAGGTGCGGGTGAGCAGCTACCAGGTTGTCCGGCCCGAGGTGGCGGGCATCGTCAGCGAGGTCTACGTCGAGCCGGGGACGATGGTCGCCGCCGGCCAGATGCTGTGCCGGCTGGTCGACTACGAGTTCGAGCGCCAGCTCCTGGCGGTCCGCCAGCAGCTCGGCGACGCGCTCGCCCGGCGCAGCGCCCTCGACCGTCACCACCGCCTGCTCGAGGCCGACGTCCATCCGCTCGAGCTGGCGCGCCAGCGCAAACGGCTCGATGGCGAGCATCTCGAGCGCGAGGCGGCGAGCTACCGCGCCAAGGAGGCCGAGGTCCAGCTCCGGCGCGCCGAGGAGACGCTGGCGCGGCTCCAGGAGCTCGGCCAGGCCGGGCTGCTCAGCGACCAGGCGATCAACGAGGCGCGCTTCGACAAGGAACAGATCGAGCTGCAGGTGGAGCGCAGCCGGGTCGAGGAGCGGCTCGCCCGCGAAGAGAGCGAGGCCGGGAGCGACGATTTCGAGCTGCTCGGCGCCGAGCAGGAGAGCGCCCTCGCCACGCTCGCCGCCGAGCAGGAGCAGTTGACGATCCTGATCGACCAGCTCTCGGCGCAGCAGACCCAGCTCGAGCGGATCGCCGAGCTCTACCTGCTGCGCGCCGAAATCGACGGGCTGGCGGTCGGGGATCCGGTCGAGGAGCTGCGCGGGCGCAGGGTCGCGGCCGGCGACGAGATCCTCTCGATCATCGACACTTCCTCGGTGCACTTCGTCACCTATGTGCCGGAAGCGGCGATCGTCAAGGTCGATGCCGGCCAGGAGGCCCTTGTCGAGCTGACCGGCCTGCCCAAGCGCAACTTCGACGTCTTCCAGGGCGAGGTCCTGAAGGTCGCGGCCGAGCCACAGCTCCGGCAGACCAGCGAGGAGATCCTCTACCCGGTCGAGATCCACCTGCGCCAGCCGTGGGTGTTCTGGGAGGACAACCGCTTCTACCTGCGCACCGGCATGCGCGGCGTCGCCCGGATCTCCTATCGCAACGACGTACGCTTCCTGCGCGCGATTTACGAGTTGGTGGTCGGCGACCCCGCGGGGCGGCGGGCGCCCGAGCCGTCGCCCGCGCAGCGGGTCGAGTCGACCCCACGCGCCCCCGGCGAACCGCGGCCGGAGTCCTGAGCGATGACGGCGGCCGCCGCGGCGGAGTGGGACCGCCCCTCGAGGCTCGACGAGCGCGAGAGTCGGGCCCTCCGCGCCGCCGTGCTGAGGATCCTGCCGTCGGCCGACGGCGCGGGCGCCGCCGAGGCGGGCTGTCCCGACTACGTGATCGAGGCCCTCGAGCGCCGGCGCCCGCCCCGCTTCGTCGACGAGATGCGCCGGGGACTGGCGTTCGCCGAGAGCCTCGCCGAGCAGATCGCCGGCAGGAGCTTCGCCGACGCCTCGGACGACGAGCAGGATCGCGTCCTGCGCCAGCTCCAGCGCACTCCCCACCCGACCGTCCAGCGCTTCCTGCGCCGCCTGGTCCGCCTGACCCTCGAGGGCTACCTGTGCGATCCCCGCCGCGGCGGCAACCGCGCGCGGGCGGGATGGACCCACCTCGGCCTCGACGGCGCGCGGGCGCCGGGGGCCTGTCTGGGGACCGAGCCCTGTACGACGTCCTGATCGTCGGCAGCGGCGCGGGCGGCGGGCCGCTGGCGCTACGGCTGAGCCAGGCCGGCGCCGGGGTGCTGGTGCTCGAGAAGGGGCCCCGGCACCGCCCGGACGAGTTTCCGGCCGACGAGGTGACCAACTACGCCGGCGGCTTCTGGGTCCCGGACCCCGAGGACGAGCCCCACGTCGTGGTGCCCGCGGACGGGCGCCGGCCGGTGCGCTCGAACCTGGGATGGATCGCGGTCTGCCTGGGCGGCGGCACCGTCCACATGGGCGCCTACCTCTACCGTTTCCACCCCGACGACTTCCGGCTGCGCAGCCGTTTCGGCCCCTACGCCGAGATCGCCGACTGGCCCTACACCTACGACCAGCTCGAGCCCTACTACGCGGCGGCCGAGTGGGAGCTCGGGGTCGCCGGCGGCGCCGAGCCCGCGGGCGCGGGAATCCCCCGCTCCCGGGAGCTGCCGATGCCGCCGCTGTCGTCTCACCCGGTTGCCGCGCTGCTCGATCGCGCCTGCGACGAGCTCGGCCTTCATCCCTACCCCACCCCGCGCGCCGTCAATTCCAGACCCTACGGCGGCCGCCCCGGCTGCTCGTACTGCCAGCTCTGCGCCGGCTTCGGCTGCCGGACCGGGGCCAAGGGCACCAGCCAGAGCGCGCTCATCCCGCGCGCCGAGGCGACCGGCCGCTGCGACGTCGTCACCGGCGCCTACGTCGTCGAGATCACGGTCGGCGCCGACGGCCGCGCCACCGGCTGCCGCTACCTCGACGCCGAGGACCGCGAGCGCGAGGCGCGGGCGCGCATCGTCTGCGTCTGCTGCTCGGCGGTCGAGTCGGCGCGGCTGTTGCTGAGGTCGAAATCGCCGCGCTTCCCCGACGGGCTGGCCAACGGCAACGGCCTGGTCGGGCACCACCTGCAGTTCCACGCGATATCGCAGGGCACGGCGCATTTCCGGGTCGGCGATTTCGACTCGGCGGTCTGGCGCGATCCGCACCCGTTCTTCGGCCGCTCCCTGCTCGACCACTACTTCCTGCCCGAGGGCGTCAGCGACCTGGCCAAGGGCGGGCTGATCCGGTTCAACCTCCCCCAGTCGCACGCGATCGCCTGGGCGCAGCGCCTCGCCGAGCCGAACGGCGCCGTGCTCTGGGGCGACGAGCTGGTGCGGCGGCTGCGGGAGTGCTTCGTGGCGACGCGGGCGGTCGATTTCGAGGTCTTCCACGACTATGTCCCCAACGCGACCACCCGGGTCGACCTCGACCCCGAGGTCGTCGATCGCTGGGGCTTCCCGGTGGCGCGGATCCACCTCGATCCCGACCCCCACCACGCCCGCGCCGGCGGCTGGCTCCAGGAGCGGGGTCTCGCGGTGCTCGAGCGCATGGGGGCGGTCGAGCTGATTCCGGGGGCGAAGGGCGAGACCGCCCCGTATCTCGTGCTCGGCACCTGCCGCGCCGGCCGCGATCCGGCGACGTCGGTGCTCGACCCCTGGTGCCGGGCGCACGAGGTGGCGAACCTGTTCGTCGTCGACGGCAGCTTCATGCCGACGTCGGGCGGCGCGGCGCCGACCCTGACCATCCTCGCCAATAGCTTCCGAACCGCCGACCACATCGTCGCCGGGGCGCGGCGGGGAGAGTGGGCCGCTCAGCCCTCGAGGTAGGCGGTGAGCAGCTCGAGGACCGCGGTGACGATCTCGGCCTTGCGGTTGCCGACGTGGCCGGTCTCGGTCCACATCAGGCGCTTCGGCTCGCCGGCGCGGGCGTAGAACGCCTCCACACTCGCCGCCGGGAACCGGCGGTCCTGGCGGGCGGCGACGACCACCAGCTCGCGCGGAGCGATGCGGCCGACGTAGCGCACGGGGTCGAAGGAGTCGGTCGGGATGCGCGCCAGGCGCACCGCGACCGGCAGGAGCCAGTCGGGGACGTAGCCCTCCATGCTCGCCCGCAGGAGCGTCGGCAGGTCGCCGCCGCCGTGGACGATGAGGACGCGCGGAACGCGCTCGTCGAGCGCGCCCTGGAGGGTGGCGAAGATCGAGCCGATGCTCGCGCCCAGGAGCAGGACGCGGTCGGGGTCGAGCCGCTCGTCGCGCTCGAGCCAGTCGACCGCCAGCAGGCCGCCGGCGGCGGTGCGCAGCGCGGCGCGGCGGATCTCGAAGATCGCGCCCAGCCGCTGCCAGCGGCTGCGCGGGCGCTCGAACGGGTACTGCACCGCGACCATCACCAGGTCGTCGCGGGCGGGGATCAGCTCGAAGATCCGCGCCCCGGTGCCGGTGCCGGTGTAGGTGACGAGCACCCGGTGGTCGTCGCTCAGCGCGAGCGGCCGGCGCACGAGGATGTCGACCACCTCCTCCCCGCGGTCGTTGCAGAGCTCGAGATCGCGGAACCGCGAGCCGGCGTCCTCCCACGCCGCGACGGTGCGGACCTCGCCGAGCGTGCCGCGCAGCTCGAGCACCGCCGAGGTGGCGTCGCGGGAGAGGACCTGGGCGGACACGCCGACGAGGGCGACCGCGCCGAAGCCCGCGCCCGCCAGCGCCAGGGCGGCGCGGCGGGCGAGCCGGCGCAGGCGGCCGCTCGGGAGGTCCCCGCTGCGCCGCGCCGCCGGGTGCAGTGCTCCCCTCACCCCCCCTCCCGGAGCGGGATCACGACGCCCCCCCGGCCCGTCTTCTTTCACCGCCCGCGCTTCTGTCCATCGTCGCCCGGCGTCGAGGCTACGGCCGCGGGGGCCCGGAGTCAAAGGGACCCGCCGACCGACCGCGTCGCCATCGTCCCTCGCCGTGGGGCCGGCCGCCGTACAATCGGCACCGGGCGCCGGGACGCGTGCCGCAGCCTGCCCGCCGCCGCCGCCCCAAGCGGTCCCCGGGGGCGACCGGGCCGGCGCCGCACCCGGGCAACGCCCCGCCCTCCGCCGGAGCCGGGAATGACGCCCCCGAACGAGCCCAGCCCTCCGCGCCCGAGCAGCGAGCAACGCGACCAGCGGTTGCGGCTGCAGATCCTGGCCATCGCGGCCGGCAGCTACGCCCTCGACGCCGTCTGGCTGGCGTGCTTCTGGCGGCTCGGGATCCTCGACGCCTGGATCGCCCCGGTCTACCTCGCGCTGGCCGAGGTCATCGTCGCCGTCTTCTATCTGTTCTTCTCGCGCGGCTGGAACCTGCGCCTGCGCGACCAGGACATGGCCGAGGCCCAGATCACCGCCGCCTACGCCCTGACGCTCGGCTTTTTCGTCCTCGCCCCGCAAGTCGGGATCTTCTTCCTGCTCAACCTGTTCGTGGTCTTCGCGTTCGGCGCCCTGTCGATGACCGTGCGCCGGTTCGTGCTCGCCTGGTTCGTGCTCTCGGCCGCCACCGGCGTCGTGCTGCTGACCGAGGGCGAGGCGGTCGGCCTGCCGCTCGCGACGCCGGCGCAGCGGATCGTGGTCGGGCTGGCGTTCGCCTCGATGCTCGGCCGCACCGTGCTGTTGTCGCTGCGGGTGGGCGATCTGCGCGCCAAGCTCTACCGGCGCAACGTCGCCCTCCACGAGGCCAAGGCGCGCGCCGAGGCGCTCGCCCGGGTCGACGCGCTGACCCAGACCCTCAACCGGCGCACCTTCTTCGAGCTCGCCGAGGAGGAGATGCTGCGCACGCTCCGCAACCGCCGGCCGTTCTGCGTCGCGGTCCTCGATCTCGACCACTTCAAGTCGGTCAACGATCGCTACGGCCACCCGGTCGGCGACCAGGTCCTGACCCGGTTCGCCGCCACCGTCAACGGCTGCCTGCGGGCGACCGACAAGCTCGGTCGCTACGGCGGCGAGGAGTTCGTCCTGCTGCTGCCCGAGACGCCGCTCGCCGGCGGCCGCGTGGTGGTCGAGCGGATCCGGGCCGCGGTCAAGCGCGCCGGCTGGGCGGCGATCGCGCCCGGCCTCGAGCTGACGGTCTCGATCGGCATCGCCGCGTTCCGTCGCGGCGAGACCGTCGGCCAGCTCCTCGAACGCAGCGATTTCGCGCTCTACACCGCCAAGCACGAAGGGCGGGACCGCACGGTGGAAGGCTGAGCCGGCCCGCGGTCAGGACGCCGGCGGCGCCAGGTCGTAGCAGAACAGGTGGTCCTGCTCGCGCAGGTAGAGCTTGCCGCCGGCGACCACCGGGTGCGACCAGCTCGGGTGCGCGACCTCGGGGATCCGGAACGAGCCGCGCTCGCGGTAGCCCGCGGGGGTCGCCTCGACCAGCACCATCAGGCCGTTCTGGTAGCGCAGGTAGAGCCGGCCGTCGGCGAACGTGACCGCCGCCGAGCCCTGCCCGGCGTTGCGCTCCGGCCCCCAGGCGATCGCGCCGTCGGCGAGCTGGACGCTGATCGGGAAGCCCTTGTTGTGGCCCGAGCCGGCGTAGACGTGGCCGGCGTGGAGGACCATGTTGCCGTGGTGGTTCTGGAAGGTCTCGCCGGGGAGGAAGTAGACCTCGCGCGCTGCGACGCCGCCGTCGCTCTTGGCCAGTTCGAGCAGCGCCGCGCCGCTGCCGTAGCCGGTCGAGACGAACACGCGGTCGCCCTCGACCAGCGGGGTCGGGATGTTCGCGACGTCGTTGGCGATCCGGTTGTAGCCCCAGAGGAAGCGGCCGGTCGCGGCCTCGACGCCGACCGCGCCGCGGCCGAGGATCTGGACGTACTGCCTGACCCCGGCGCCGTGGGAGACGACGATCGACGAGTACGCGGCGCCGTCGGCGCCCTTCTCCCCCAGGGCCGGGATCTTCGCGCGCCAGATCTCCTTGCCGGTCGCCTTGTCGAGCGCGACCAGCGCGGCGTCGCGGGCGCCCGGTGTGACCACCACGCGGTCGCCGTCGACGAGCGGCGACTCGGCGAACTTCCAGTCGGTGCCCTGGATCTTCATCATCCGCCCGCCGAACTCCCGTGGCAGGCTGCGGCTCCAGACCTTCTCGCCGTCCTTGGTCCGCAGGCAGACCAGCTCGCCCTCGGTCGAGAGCGCGTAGAGCCGTTCGCCGTCGACCGTCGGCGTCGCCCGCGGCCCGCCGTACTCGTCGACCCAGGCCGTCCCGACCGCGGTCCGCCACAGGACCTTCCCGTCCTTGCGGTCGAGCGCGACCACGTACTGCGTCGGCCCGACGTCGCCCATGGTGTAGATCCGCTCCCCGACCACCGCCAGCGACGAGAACCCGCCCCCGAGCCCGCTCGTCCGCCACGCCAGCGGCGGCCCGCCGTCGGTCCACGCGGGCAACAGCCCGGTCTCGGCGGACTTGCCGTCCCGGTGCGGACCCCGCCACTGCGGCCAGTCGGCGGCGTGGGCGGCGGTGGCGAGGAGGGAGAACGCTACGGCGACGGTGAGGCTGGCGAGGACGGCATTCCGGGAGGGCGTCTGAAGCACGGTGTCGCTCCTTTCGGCAAGCGGCCCGCTGGCCGCCGGGGGGTCCGCGGTCCGAGCGACCACGCTAACCGCCCGGCGCGGGCGATTCAAGGCGGCGGGTGTGAAACGTTGTAAAACCTGCGCCCGCCTCACCCGCCGTAGGTCATGATCTCGAGACCTGGTACGCGGCCGAAGTGGGCCGGGTTGCGGGTGACCAGGGGCATGCCGTGGGCGAGGGCGGTGGCGGCGATCCAGAGGTCGTTGCCGCCGATCAGCAGCCCGTTGCTCTCGAGGTAGCGGTACGCCCGACCGTACTGCCACGCCGCCTCGCGGTCGATCGGGAGCACCTGGAAGGGCGCCAGGAAGCCCTCCCAGGCGGAGCGGCTGGAGAGCGAGGCGCCGGCGGCCAGCTCACCGGCCACGGTGACCGTGACATAAAGCGCGGCCTCCTCGTGGCGCTCGAGGAAGGCGTGGGCCGCCCCGGGCGTAGACCGCACGGCCTCCCGCTCGAGATCGATCAGGAAGCTGGTCTCCAGGATCAGCCGGCCCGCCACTTGTCCTCCGGCGGCCGATCCTCGGCCTTCAGCCGCTCGATCCGGTCCAGCTCCTCCTCCGAGAAGAACGGACCGTGCTCCCGCGCGCGTCGCAGCAGGTCGCTGCCCGTGATCGTCTCCCCCGGCCACCGCGCCCGCAGGATCACTTGACTGAACGACTCGTCCGGCCGCCGCCGGGCGGCCCGGAGGCGCTCGTAGGCGTCGAGATGCAGCGAGATCGTCTTGGTTGCCATGCATGCACTATGCACGAGTCGTGCATGCCTGTCAAACGGGGCTTTCAGGGTGTCCCGGATCGGCGCGTCACCCGGCGCGAGCGAGCCACTTCTCCGTTTCGACGACGCCCGGGTGCTCGATGCGCCGGCGGACCTCCAGTGCGCGGGTGAACGCGCGCTGCGCGAGCGCCGGCTCGTGGTTGGCGAAGTAGGCCTCGCCCCATGCCTGCGCGGCGTCCGCCTCGCCCCAGGCGTACCCGCAATCCGGATGCACCGCGAGGTCGAGCGCCTCCCGCGCCGCCTGGATCGCCCGCTGCGGGTCGGGCCAGGCGAGGCGGATCCGAGCCAGCGCGACCAGCAGCTCGATGCGCAGGAGGCCATAGCCGCAGGCGACCGCGTGGACGAGGCCGGAGTCGGCCTCGCCGAGGGCGGCCTGCGGGTCGCCGGTGGCGAGGAAGTGGAGAGCCGTGAGCAGGTGGGCCTCGATGATGAACGCCATCTCGCCGGTCCGGGAGGTCCAGGCCCGGACCTCGTCGAGGTGAGGGGTGGGGTCGGCGCCCTCGGCGAGGGCGATGCGGGCGAGGAGGGCGTGGAACCAGGGGAGGTTGTCGTTCCACTCGTTCTCGCGCGCCGTCGCCAGGCCGTGATCGCAGAGGGCACGCGCGGCGGCGGGGTCGCCGAGGTCGTGGAGGTGGCGGGCCTGCCATGCGCCCCGAAGCGAATAGAGAGGCTCGCCTTCGAGTTCCGTGGCGGCGGCGAAGGCCGCCCGCGCGGCGGCGACGTCGCCGGACGAGTGGGCGACCCTCGCCCGATAGGAAAGCGAGTTCCCTCGCTCTCCATCGTCCTCGGCCGCCTCGGGCTCGCTCGACGCCGCCTCGGCCAGCGCCTTGGCCCTGGGCAGGTGCCCCAATGCGAACGCGACGACGCACGAATTCCGGAGCCCGACCGAGGTTTCCTCCGGTTCGGCGAGCGATCGGCTCCATTCGTCATCGACCTGCCGCACGGCCCACGCCTCGGCCAGGCGCCCGAGCCTCTGCGCGAAGAGCGCGAGAGCGTTCGCCAGAAGCGACCTCTTCCGCAGCGCCATCGACGGCGCGAGGTCCTCCGCTCTACCCGTCGCGCTGAAGGCCGCCACGATCCGGTGGCCTCGCTCGTACTCTCCCAGCACCCAGCCGAGATGCCGGTAGTTTCCCAGCCCGAACCAGAACAGCTCGAACGCCTCCTGCTCCCGCCCCGCGAGCCGCGTCGCCTCGATCAGCCGCTCGTAGCGGTCGAGCACGGCCTGGTCGCTCGGCTTGGTCGCCGGCCGGGCCTCCAGCCCGGCGCCGAGCGACCGCGCCACGACGTCGAACACCTGCCCAGCCGGGCAGCCGAGGAGCGCGCCGAACGTCTCGCGCAGGAACGGATGGGCGGTCCAGGTGACGGTCGCTCCGCTCCGGTACTGGAACACCAGCCCGCGCGCCTTGAGGTCACTCAGCAATTTGACGAGCCGCGGCTTCGCGTTCACGAGCAGCCCCGCCACCTCGCCGCCGGCGTCGACCAGCGCGCCGAGCAGCTCCAGCGTGACGCCGCGAGGGAAGACCGAGAGCCGCGCGAGCAGCTCGCGCTCCTCGGCCGGCAGGCGCTCGGCGTAGAACGCGAGCACCCGCGCGAGCTTCGCCGCCCGCGGGTCGTCGCCGGTCACCGCGCCGAGGTCGAAGCCCGCCGCCGCCTCGATCCGCCCGTCCGCGAACGACCGCAGGTAGGAGCCGATCACCGCGACGGTGAGCGCGTGGCAGCCCACCTGCTCCGCCGCCGCTCGAAGCGCCGAGTCGCCGCCGGCGACGCCCCAGCCGCGCAGCACGGCCACGGCGGCCTCGGGCGTCAGGTCGTCGAGCCGGGTCTCGCGGTAGCCGCGGTTCGTCCAGTCCTGGAGATCGACCAGCGGGAAGCGGGAGGTGACGAGCGCGCGGGCGCGGCCGAGGCCGGCGGCGAGGGCGCGCAGGAGGAGCTTCAGCGTCTGGTCGGACAGCTCGCCGCGCACCCGGCCGCTCCCGGCGTCCTCCTGCACGCGCTCCAGCCCGTCGAGGACGACGAGATGGGGGCGGCCGTCGCGGAGGCCGCGCTCGAGGCGCTCGAGGCGCCCGCCCGCGGGACCCTCCTCCTCCCCGAGGAAGAGCTGGTTGCACTCGCGGAGGAACGCATCGGCGTCGGGCCGCTCGTAGAACGACCAGACCAGCGCGTTCGCCTCACCGGGCTGCATGCCGCCGACGATGCGCTCGACCACCGCGGTCTTCCCGGTCCCTCCCGCGGCGACCAGCGACCACACGCGGTCCGGCGAGGCGAGGTCCGCGACCCACTCCCCGATCTGGGCGACCAGCCCGTCGCGGCCGTGGAAGTGGGGCGCCGGCTGGAGGGCGTGGACGATCCGGACCTCGCCCTGCGTGGGCGCAGGCCGCTCTGTGCTCGGGGCCTGCTCCGCAGAGCGGCGCAGCGCGATCGCGATCTTGCGGCCGAGGTCGTCGGGTGTGGTGAAGGTCTCGAAGGTGAACGTCTTGCGCAGCCAAGCCTTGAAGTCGGCGAGTGCCTTGATTCCGTCGATCACCTCCGCCTGACGAGCCGGATCGGCCAGGACCGTAGGGTCGGTGAGGAGATCCTGCTCCCGCTTCTCCGTCCACGGGTGGCCGTCCGCGACGATCCAGACGAGGACGTCCCTGCCGGCCGCCTGCGCCGCCTCGACCTCGCGCCGCGTGATGCTCCCCCGCCCCTTCTCCGGCACGAAACCGTAGCGGTGCGCGACGATGCACACCACGACATCGCTCTCCCGCGCCTTGCGCTCGCACTCCGCGACCGGCTCGCCGGGGAGCGGGCCGAAGCGCTCCATCACGACGGCTTCCTGGGAGAGCCGCAGGATCGTGTCGTCCGCGACCCGGCGGTGCGCGACGAGGTCCTGGGCGGTCGAGGAGAGAAAGACCTTCATGGCGGGGCTCGACTGGCACCTAAGAAATACGGCGAAGTCTACTTCATGCCGAGGCCGTGAGGTCGGTGCCGAGCCGGCCGCGGCGCTCGGGCGCCGTCCCGTCAGGTAGGGAGATGCTCCTTGCACCGGACCCATCCGCGATCTTCGCCACCGACGCTAGCGCGGCTCCTGGGCCGCAAGGTAGATAGACTCGACCGGCAAGGTCGGTCGTCAAGGGCCAGACCACCCCGACGGCGAACGCCGGCCGAGAGACGACCGCGCCCTGCGGCAAGTCGGCGGCGGATCGCGGCCGGCACGAGCGCGCGCAGACTCCGACGGGAGACAGCCATGATCCGGCGGCTGCAGTTCCATCGCTTCAAGAGCCTGCACCGCGCCGCCCTGGACGTCGGCGCGGTGAACCTCCTCATCGGCGCGAACGCAGCCGGGAAATCGAACGTCGTGCGCAGCTTCCGGTTCATCGCCGACGCCATCAAGACGGACGTCGAGACGGCGATCGCGCCGCTGGGGGGCACGGAGAGCGCCTCGTTCTGGAGCGACGCGCAGCGCTCCTTCGCGCTGGAGATGGACTACTACGTGCCGGACCCGACGGCGCCGCACTCGCGCTCCGACATGTCCTATCGCATCCTGATCGGAGAGGACGGCGGACGCCCCGCCGTGATCGAGGAGGAGCTCAAGATCAAGCGGAAGCGCAGCGAGCCCGGCACGGTCAAGGTCTGGTTGAAGGCGCAACTGGGCAAGGGAGAGGCGGTCAAGGACCCCGAGACCGCGGTCCGGGAGCCGTTCGATACCGGAGACCCCGGCATCCTGGCCCTCAAAGCCGTCGGCTTTCTGGACGCCTACCCACGGATTCGCGCGCTGCGGCGGTTCGTGGAGAGCTGGCAGTTCCTCGCCGTCAACCTCGAGGCGGTTCGAGCCCCCCGCCGCGACATGCGCTCGGACACCTTGGACCCGGATGCCGCGAACCTCGTCAACGTCCTCCGCACCCTGAGCGACACGCCGACCTATGCCACGATCCTGCGCGACCTTCACAGCCTGACCGAGACGATCGAGGGCATCGAGACCGCCGTCGACCGGGGACGGGTGAGCCTCCTCTTGAGGGAGCAACCGTTCGCCGATCCCGTCGAGGTGCTCTCGGTGTCGGACGGGACTCTCCGCATCCTCGCTCTCCTGACCGCCCTCCACCTGATGCCCGAGCACGCCCTTCTGTGCGTGGAAGAGCCGGAGCACGGCATCCACCCCCTGGTCTTCGGCCCTCTGCTCGACCTCGTGCGCGAACGCTGCCCGCAGGACGGAGCGCGGCAGGTCATCATGACCACCCATTCGCCCGACCTCGTGGACGCGGCCAGACCCGAGGAGGTGGTGATCGTCGAGCGGGATGAAGCCGGCCGCACACAGTTGCTCCGGCCGGACTGGCAAAAGCTGCGCCGGTGGCTCCAGGACTTCCGGCTCGGCGAGCTGTGGCGGATGAGACAGCTCGGAGGCGTTCCGGCGTGAGCCGGGCGACGGCGCAGCCCTGGCAGGTCGTCCTCATCGTCGAAGACGATACCGATGGCAGAGCCCTGCGCGACCTCGCGCGGGCATCGGGGTTCGGGGTTCGGATCGACTGGCTTCCCGCAAACGGCATCGGGAACATCAAGCGCCGCGGCGACGCCCTGATCCGCCTGGCAAGGGATCGCATCGACCGGGGACGGGGCTGCGTCGCCGTGGTGGTGGACCGGGACGGCAAGGACCGGGGGCGCGAAGAACCCCATCGGACCATCAGTCGGACCTGCGCGAGGCAGCGATCGCGTACCTCGAGGCCGTCGAGGCGCTCGAAGCCTGGCTGCTCGCCGACGCCGGCATCGCCGCCTGGCTCGGTGTCACGCCGCGGGCTCAGACGGATCGGATCACGGATCCGAGGCGGATCGTGGAACGAGCGTTTCTGAGGAAAACGAAGCGGCGTTACCAGAAACGCCGCGCCCGAACCCAGCTCGCCGCCAAGGCGAGCGGTATCGAGGCGGCGCGCTCCCGATCCTGGTCGCAAGCCGTCAGGCACCTGAACCGATGCCCGATCGGGGAACCGTGATTGCGCGACCGATAGCCGGCGGCGACGGCGAAGAGGGCTTCCGTCGAACGGGCACAGATCCGCGGTGGCAGGGAGGAGCGTAAGGACGCAGCGATGCCCGCGGCGGCATCACGGCATGTCCGGACAGGGAGATGAAGCGATGAGCGGTCCTTCCGACATGGTGATACGCAAGCCCTCCCCCGCCTCCCCCCGCTGGAAGACTGCGCTCAAGCTATTCGCCGCCCTCGCCGTCCTCGCCGCCGTCCTCTGGCTCGGGCGCCGGGGGGGCGCGTACGTGCCGGCGTTCCGGGAATGGGTCGAGGGGCTGGGGTTGTGGGGGCCGCTGGTGTTCGTGCTCGGGTATGCGCTCGCGACGGTGGCGTTTCTGCCCGGGTCGCTGCTGACGCTCGCGGCGGGGGCGGTGTTCGGGATCGGCATGGGGACGCTGTGGGCGACCTGCGGCGCGCTCCTCGGCTCGTCGGCGTCGTTCCTGATCGCGCGCTACGCGGCGCGGGGGTGGGTCGAAAAGAAACTCGAAGGGCGGCCGCGGTTCCAGGCGGTCGATCGGGCGGTCGGGCGCGAGGGGATGAAGGTGGTCGCGCTCCTGCGCCTTTCGCCGGTCTTCCCGTACAACCTCCTCAACTATGCGCTCGGGCTGACCGGGGTCAAGTTCCGGCACTACCTGGTGGCGTCGCTGGCGATGATCCCGGGGACGCTGCTCTACGTCTACTACGGCAAAGTCGCGGGCGACGTGGTGACCGCGGCCGGCGGCGCAGGCGGGAAGTCGGCCTGGGAGTGGGTGCTGCTTGCGGTCGGGCTCGCGGCGACGGTCGCGGTGACCGTGCTCATCGCGCGCAAGGCGAAGGCGGCGCTCGATGAGGAGGTTGGCGAGGACGCCGGCGGCGAGGCGGGCGCAGGCGCCGCGGCCGGCGCCGCTGGAGGGAGGAGCGATGGCTGAGCCCGTGACCGCGCCCGCGATCGAGCCCCTGATCCGGCCCGACGACGAGCACAACCGCCGCCTGGTCGCCAACGTCCACCCCCCGGGCTGGGTCAACCCCGAGCCCACGGGCCGCTATCACCTGCTCGCGCTGGGCGCCGGCACCGCCGGGCTGGTCTCGGCGATCGGCGCCGCCGGCCTCGGCGCGCGAGCGGCGCTGGTCGAGCGCCACCTGATGGGCGGCGACTGCCTCAACGTCGGGTGCGTGCCGTCGAAGGCGGTACTCCGCGCCGCCCGCGCCTGGCACGAGGTGCGGACCGCCGCCGGCCGCTTCGGCGCGCCGCCGGCCACGGGCGCCGGCGGCGGCACGTTCGCCGCGGTGATGGAGCGCATGCGCCGGCTCCGCGCCGACGTCTCGAGGGTCGACTCCGCCCACCGCTTCGCCGCCGCCGGCGTCGACGTCCACCTCGGCGCGGCGCGCTTCGTCGCCCCGGACGCGGTCGAGGTCGGCGGGAAGCGCCTCGCCTTCCGCCGCGCCGTGATCGCCACCGGCGGCCGCCCCGCGGCGCCGCCGATCCCCGGGCTCGCCGGCGCCGGCTATCTGACCAACGAGACGGTGTTCGAGCTGACCGCGCTGCCGGCGAGCCTCGCGGTCGTCGGCGGCGGCCCGATCGGCTGCGAGCTGGCGCAGGCGTTCGCGCGCCTCGGCGCCGAGGTCACGCTGCTCGACATGGCCGAGCAGATCCTCACCCGCGAGGACCGCGACGCCGCCGCGGTCGTCCAGGAGGCGCTCGCGCGCGACGGCGTCCGGCTCGAGCTGGGGGTCGCGATCACCCGCGTCGAGGGCGGCGCCGGCGGCCCGGTGCGCGTCCACTTCGAGCGCGCGGGCGAGGCGCGCACGGTGACCGCCGACCGGCTGCTGGTCGCGGCCGGCCGCAAACCGAACGTCGAGGGGCTCGGGCTCGACGCCGCCGGGATCGAGTTCAACGCGCGCGGGATCGTCGTCGATGACCGCCTGCGCACGACCAACCCCCGCGTCTACGCCGCCGGCGACGTCGCCGGCCGCTGGCAGTTCACCCACGCCGCCGACGCGATGGCGCGGATGGTGATCCAGAACGCGCTCTTCTTCGGCCGCAAGAAGGCGAGCGACCTGGTCATCCCCTGGTGCACCTACACCAGCCCCGAGATCGCCCACGTCGGCATGTACGAGCGCGACGCCCGCGCGAAGGGGATCGAGATCGACACCCTCACGCTGCCGCTCGAGGACGTCGACCGCGCGAAGCTCGACGGCGCCGAGGAGGGCTTCCTGCGCGTCCACGTCGTCAAGGGCAAGGACCGCGTCGTCGGCGCCACCCTGGTCGCCGAGCACGCCGGCGACATGCTCGGCGAGCTGTGCCTGGCGATCACCGCCGGCGTCGGCCTGAACGCGATCGCGGGCGTCGTCCACCCCTACCCCACCCAGGGCGAGGTGGTGAAGAAGGCGGCCGACGCATGGCGGCGGGGCAGGCTGACGCCGACGGTGAAGAAGGTGTTTGGGTGGTGGTTCAGGGTCTTCTCGTGAAGGTTGAGCGCCTTCGGGTACCGCCGGACCGGCCGGCGAAGCGCAGGTCGTTCCAGGTCTGGGTCATGGTCGGTCTCCCGCGGTCAGTCGTGGCGCAGCGCCGCCAGCGGCTCGGCGCGGCTGGCGCGGCGCGCGGGGAGGAACGCGGCGAGGAGCGCGACCGCGGCGACGCCGAGCGGCACCAGGGTGAACGTCAGCGGATCGCGGGCGCTGACGTCGAGGAGGAGGCCGGACAGGCCCTCGCCCGCCGCCAGCGCGAGCGCGAGCCCGGCCGCCAGCCCGCCGAGGGTCTGGGCCAGCCCGCGGCGCAGGACCAGCCGCAGGACGTCCCGCCGCGCCGCCCCGAGCGCCATCCGGATGCCGATCTCGCGGGTGCGCTGCGACACGAAGTAGCTCATCACGCCGAACACCCCGATCGCCGCGAGCAGCGCCGCCAGGACGCCGAAGAAGCCGGTGATCGCGACCAGCGCCTGCTGCGCCGCGAGCGAGCGCTTGAGGAACCTGGCGCCGGTCTTGGCGCCGTAGACCGGCAGGTCGGGGTCGAGGGCGCGGACCTCGGCCTCGACCGCGGGGACGAGCGCCGCCGGGTCGCCGCGCGTGCGCAGCACGACGCGCGCCTCCGACTCGTAGCGCTGGTCGAGCGGGAAGTAGACGTAGGGCCGCGGCGCCTCGGCCAGGGTCAGGTACTTGCCGGCGGCGGCGACGCCGACCACGGTCACCGGCGTGCGCTCGGGATCGTCGAGGCGAAAGCGCCGGCCGACCGCCTCGGCGCCCGGCCAGAAGCGCTCGGCGAACGCGCGAGCGCGACGCCGGGGGCGAGCCGGCCGTAGAGCTGGAGCGCGCGCCAGCCGCGGTCCTCGACCATCCCGGCGCTGCCGGGATCGACCGCGGCGTGGGCCTCGACCGGCACCCACACCTTCGGCGCGTAGCCGAGGAACTTGACGCCGGAGAACCCCTCCTCGGCGACCCCGACCACCGTGTAGTCGTGGCCGTTGAGCTGGACGCTCCGCCCGATCACCCCGGGATCGCAACCGAAGCGCCCGCGCCAGAGGCCGTGGGCGAGCACCGCCAGCCGGCGGGCGGGGTCGTCCGCGAAATCGCCGGGCCCGAACAGCCGCCCGGCCGCGGCCTCGACCCCGAGCCCGGTGAAGTACCCCGCCGTCACCCGCTCGGCCCACACCAGCTCGGCGGCGCGCTCGCCGGCGAGGCTCAGCGGCACGCCGCCGTAGCCCATCAGCTCGGTGAACGCCTCGCCGCGGAGCGCCTCCCGGTAGTCCTCGAGATCGGGCACCGAGAACCCGCCCGGCGCCGCCGAGCCCGGCCGCCCGGTGTAGATCGAGACCAGCCGGTCCGGCTCGGGCACCGGCAGCGGCCGCAGAAGCGTCGCGTCGACGAGGCTGAACACCGCGCTGTTGGCGCCGATGCCGAGCCCGAGCGAGAGCACGATCGCCGCCGTGAACCCGGGCTGGCGTGCGATCTGGCGGAGACCGAGACGGAGGTCGAGGAGCAGGCCGTTCATGCCCGGGCGGAAGAGCAAGCGGCGTACCGGGGGGCAGAATAGCGAGAATCGCAGGCGTTCTCGGCGCCGGCGTCCCGCGGGCGGACGCTCGGTGCCCGGGAGCGGACGCGCTCGCCGCTACGGCTCCAGGTGCCCCCGCTCCACCGCCTCGTCGAGCCGTGCCAGCAGGTGCTCCCAGATCTCCGGCGCGGCGTCGCCGATCGGGCGGTTGCGGTGGACGACCTGGGCGCGGCCGATGCCGTGGGCGCGCCAGGAGTGGCCCTCGGTGTGGAGGTTCTGGAGCACCGGCTGGATGCGGTCGAGGGCGGCGGCGTAGCGCGCCTCGGCGGTCTCGCGCGCCTCGAACTCCTCCCACAGCGCCCGCAGCTCGGCCCCCTGGTCGGCCGGCAGCAGGCCGAAGAGGCGCTCGGCCGCCCGCTCCTCGCGCTCGAGCTTGTCGCGGTTGGCCTCGGCGTCGTAGCAGAACGTGTCGCCGGCGTCGATCTCGACCACGTCGTGGATCAGCAGCATCTTGACCACCCGCAGCAGGTCGACACCGTGGCCGACCGCGTGCTCCTCGAGCAGCACCGCCGCCACCGCGATGTGCCACGAGTGCTCGGCCGTGTTCTCGGCGCGCGAGCGGTCGATCAGGCTGGTGCGGCGGAGGACGGTCTTGAGCTTGTCCAGCTCGACCAGGAAGGCGAGCTGGCGGACTAGGCGCGGCGGGGGGCGGTCGCCGGGCATACCCGGATCATAGCGCCGCAGCTCAGCGCACTGGCGGCCGCGCCCCCGCCCCGATCGGGTAGGCGGGGGCCGGGCCGGCCGGTCGCTACGTGTTGAAGGTCGCCGCCGTGGTGTAGTTCGAGG
>CAZNIX010000016.1:0-24607 GCA_964573125.1 uncultured Thermoanaerobaculia bacterium | reverse complement strand
CGCCGCGTCGCCGCTCGCCGACGCGGTGTTCGCGCTCCAGTGCCTGGGCTCGGCGCCGATCGCGCTCGCCGGCGACGACGCCCTGCGCCGCCGCTGGCTGCCGGAGGTCGCCGCCGGGCGCGCGATGGCGGCGTTCGCGCTCACCGAGCCGGAGGCGGGCTCCGACCCGTCCGCGGTCGCCACCCGCGCCCGCCGCGACGGCGACGGCTACCGGCTCGACGGTACCAAGTGCTTCATCTCGAACGCCGGGATCGCCGACTTCTACACGCTGTTCGCGGCCACCGACCCCGAGGCCGGGGGGCGCGGCCTGACGGTTTTTGTCATCCCGAGTGACACCCCTGGTCTGAGCTTCCGGCCGCAGGTGCTCTCCGAGCCGCACCCGCTGGGCGAGATCGCGCTCGACGGCGTGAGAGTACCGGCGTCCGCGCGCCTCGGCGCCGAGGGCGAGGGGCTCAAGATCGCGCTCGCCACCCTCGACAAGCTCCGCGCGACGGTCGCGGCCGCCGCCTGCGGCATGGCGGCGCGCGCGCTCGCCGAGGCGCTCGCCCACGCGCTCACGAGGCGGCAGTTCGGCAAGCCGCTCGCCGAGCACCAGCTCGTCCAGGAGAAGCTCGCGCGGATGGCGACCGGGCTGACCGCGGCGCGCCTGCTCACCTACCGCGCCGCCGCCGCGGCCGACGGCGGCGCCGCGCGCGTCACCCTCCCCGCCGCGATGGCCAAGCTCCACGCCACCGAGACCGCGCAGCGGGTGGTCGACGACGCGGTCCAGCTCCTCGGCGGCCGCGGCGTGCTCGCTTCCAGCGTCACCGACCGCCTCTACCGCGCCGTGCGGGCGCTGCGGATCTACGAGGGGACGAGCGAGATCCAGCACCTGGTGATCGCCCGCGAGCTGCTCCGGACGGCGGAGCCCGAGCCCTCGGCATAGCCACCTCGGACCGCCGTGGCCGCCGCCGTCGCCCAGCCGACGCGCTCCGCCGGTGCAGCCGCTCCGCCCTGCCATGCCCCCCGCACCGTCCTGAGACGAGGACGCTCTCCGAGTCCAAAAGTCGGGCGCTCGTGTCCCGGCTGATGCGCTCTCGGCTACTTCTATAAGCGGAAGGCATGGTTCGACGCTGCAGCGCTTGCGCGGCAGCCGATTTGCATACGCCATGGACCGGGCATTGTAACGGTGGGCTGACCGCCGCGCCCGACATCCGGGAGGGACCGATGGCCGATGACCGCGCCCGCTCCGGCGATCGCGGCGAAGATCGCCGCCGCGCACCGCGTGTCCCGCTGGTCGGCGTGCTGGTGACCGTGGTCAGCCCCGACGGCGAGGAGGTGCTGTGCGCCTCCGACGCGCTCGACATCTCGACCGAAGGGCTGGCCCTGGTGCTCCCCGAGGAGGCCGACCGCGAGCTCGATCCCGGCGACGGCGTCCTCGTCTCCTTCCGCCTCGACGACGGCACCGCCTTCGCCCGCATGCCCTGCCGCGTGGTCCGCCGCGAGGAGGGGATCGGCGCCGTCGACTTCACCCCCTGGGACCAGCTCGCCCGCCGCCGCCTGGCCCAGTGCCTGGCCACGCTCGAAGCCCAGCCCGGCTTCTCCGACAGCAACTGAGTCCGCGGCGCGGCGGTCCACCGCCGCGCTGCTAGGATTCCCGCCGTGCGCATCGTCTCGATCGGCGGCGGGCCGGCCGGGCTCTACTTCGGGATCCTGATGAAGCGGGAGTTCCCCGAGGTCGAGATCACGGTCTACGAGCGCAACCGGCCGAGCGACACCTACGGCTGGGGCGTCGTCTTCTCCGACGAGACGCTCGAGAACTTCGAGGCCGCCGACGCCGAGAGCTACCGCCGGATCAGCGCCGAGTTCCGGCGCTGGGAGGACATCGAGACCTTCCGCTGCGGCACCCGGACGACCTCGACCGGCCACGGCTTCTCCGCGCTGTCCAGGAAGCGCCTGCTCGAGATCCTCCACGACCGCTGCCGCGAGCTCGGCGTCGCGCTCGAGTTCGAGCGCGAGGTGGGCGGCCCCGGCGACTTCCCCGACGCCGACCTCGTGATCGGCGCCGACGGCGTCAACAGCGCGGTGCGCCAGTGGGGCGCGGCCCACTTCCGGCCGCGGATCGACCACCGCCGGTGCCGCTTCACCTGGCTCGGCACCGACAGGCCGCTCGACGCCTTCACGTTCATCTTCAAGCCGACCGAACACGGCGTGTTCCAGGTCCACGCCTACCCGTTCGCCGCCGGCCTCGCGACCTGGATCGTCGAGTGCCGCGAGGAGGTCTGGCGGCGCGCCGGCCTCGAGGACGCGACCGAGGACGACACCGTCGCGTTCTGCGAGGCGCTCTTCGCCGAGCATCTCGACGGCCATCGCCTGCTCTCCAACCGCTCGCTCTGGCGCACCTTCCCCACCGTCCAGTGCGAGACCTGGTGGCGCTCCGAGGACGGCCGGAGCGTCGTGCTCCTCGGCGACGCCGCCCACACCGCGCACTTCTCGGTCGGCTCGGGCACCAAGCTCGCGATGGAAGACGCCCAGGCGCTGGTCGCGGCGTTCCGGGAGCACGGTCTCGCCGACGTGCCGGCGGTGCTCGACGCCTACGAGAACGCGCGCTGGGTCGACGTCGTCAAGCTCCAGAAAGCGGCCCAGACCAGCCTCGAGTGGTTCGAGAACTCGGCGCGCTACATGGAGCAGCCGCCGCTCCAGTTCACGTTCAACCTGATGACGCGCTCCAAGCGCATCACCTACGACAACCTGATCGCGCGCGACCCCGACCTCGTCGCGCGGGTCAACGAGTGGTACGCGCGCGACGTCGGCGCGCCGCCGTCGGTCTGGCAGCTCGACCCGGCCGGCAAGGCGCCGCCGCCGATGTTCACGCCGATCCGCCTGCGCGGCCTCGAGCTGGTCAACCGCATCGTGGTCAGCCCGATGTGCCAGTACTCGGCGACCGACGGCGTGCCGGGCGACTGGCAGCTCGTCCACCTCGGCGAGCGCGCCAAGGGCGGCGCGGGCCTCGCGATCACCGAGATGACCGACGTTTCGCCCTCGGGGCGGATCACCTACGGCTGCACCGGCCTCTGGAACGACGAGCAGATGCGCGCCTGGCGGCGGATCGTCGCCTTCGTCCACGCCGCGAGCCGGGCGAAGATCGGCATCCAGCTCGCCCACGCCGGGCGCAAGGGCTCGGTCCGCCATCCGTGGCAGGGCGAGGACGTCCCGCTCACGGCCGAGGAGGGGGCGTGGGAGACGCTCGCGCCCTCGGCGCTCCCGTTCTACCCGCACTGGCACGTTCCGAAGGCGATGGACCGCGCGGACATGGACCGCGTGCGCGAGCAGTTCGTCGCCGCGACCCGCCTCGCCGACGCCGCCGGCTTCGACCTCGTCGAAGTGCACATGGCGCACGGGTATCTGCTCTCGAGCTTCATCTCGCCGCTTTCCAACCGGCGCACCGACGAGTACGGCGGCTCGATCGGCAACCGCATGCGCTACCCGCTCGAGGTCTTCCGCGCGATGCGCGCCGTGTGGCCGGAGGACAAGCCGATGGCGGTGCGCATCTCGGCGACCGACTGGCTGGACGAGGGCGGCGTCACGCCCGAGGAGGCGGTCGTCGTCTCGCGCCTCCTCGGCGAGGCCGGCTGCGATTTGATCGACGTCTCCTCGGCCGGCAACTCGCCGGAGTCCGAACCCGAGTACGGCCGCATGTACCAGGTGCCGTTCGCAGAGAAGATCCGCTTCGAGACCGGCCTACGGGTGGCCGCGGTCGGCGCGCTCCTCGGCGCCGACCACGCGAACACCGTCCTCGCCGCCGGCCGCGCCGACCTCGCGGTGATGGCGCGGCCCCACCTCCACGACCCCTACCTCACCCTCCACGCCGCCGAGCGCTACGGCCTCTGGAACCACCCCTGGCCGGACCAGTACCAGCCGGCGCAGCCGCAGGCGCCCCGGCCGAGCCGCCGGCGGAAGCTGCGGGCGCTGGCGGCGCGGGCGGTCGGGCCGGCGTAGGGCCCGGCCCGTCGCGCGCTCGCGCCATGAAGTCCACGCACGCGCAGCCCCGATCCGCCATCCGATCGACGCCGTGAGCGACCGGCCGTGATCCACTGGGAGAGCCCCGAAGAGGCGGTCGCGGTCATCCGCTCCGGCCACCGCGTCTTCGTCCACACCGCGGCGGCAACGCCCCAGCGCCTGGTCGCGGCGATGGCCGAGCGCGCGCCGGAGCTGACCGGCGTCGAGGTCGTGCACTTGCACACCGAGGGCCCGGCGCCCTACGCCGCCCCCGAGCTGGCCGGGAGCTTCCACACCAACGCGCTCTTCGTCGGCGCCAACCTGCGCGCCGCGGTCGAGAGCGGCACCGCCGACTACATCCCGGTCTTCCTGAGCGAGGTGCCGGCGCTCTTCCGGCGCCGGGTGCTGCCGCTCGACGTCGCCCTGGTCCAGGTCTCGCCGCCCGACGCCCACGGCTTCTGCTCGCTCGGGGTCTCGGTGGACGCCTCGCTGGCGGCGGTGCAGACCGCCGAGCAGGTGGTCGCCCAGATCAACCCGCGGATGCCGCGCACTCACGGCGACGGGCTGATCCACATCGACCACATCGACCACGCGGTGGCGGTCGACGAGCCGATCCACGAGACGCCGCTCCCCGAGCTGACCGCGGCCGAGCGCGTGATCGGCCGCCACTGCGCCGGGCTGATCGAGGACGGCGCGACGCTCCAGCTCGGCATCGGCGCCATCCCCAACGCGGTGCTCGCCGCGCTCGGCGACCACAAGGACCTCGGGTTGCACACCGAGATGTTCTCCGACGGCGTGATCGACCTCGTCGAGCGCGGGGTGATCACCGGCCGGCGCAAGCTCAAGCACCCGGGCAAGCTGGTCGCGAGCTTCCTGATCGGCACCCGCCGGCTCTACGACTTCGTCGACGACAACCCGCAGGTGGCGATGCTCGACGTCGAATACGTCAACGACACCCGGGTGATCCGCCAGCACCCCCGGATGACCGCGATCAACAGCGCGATCGAGGTCGACCTGACCGGCCAGGTGTGCGCCGACTCGATCGGCACGCGGCTCTACTCGGGGGTCGGCGGCCAGATGGACTTCATCCGCGGCGCCGCGCTGGCCGAGGACGGCAAGCCGATCATCGCGCTGCTCTCGACGACCAGCCGCGGCGACTCCCGCATCGTCCCCTTCCTGCGCCCGGGCGCCGGCGTCGTCACCACCCGCGCCCACGTCCACTACCTGGTCACCGAGCACGGCGTCGCCGACCTCTACGGCAAGAACCTCCGCCAGCGGGCCCGCGCGCTGATCGACATCGCCCACCCCGACCACCGCGAAGCGCTCGAGCGGGCGGCGCGCGAGCGGTTCGGGCGGCTGGGGTGAGGGCGCTCGGGTCGCGGAGGCGCGGGCGAGCCGGCGCGGTGCCGCAGGCGGTAGTGATGTCGGCCCGAGACGAGGAAACGGGGTGAACGCCCGCCAGATCAACGAAGTGTGGACGATGCTCGACCGCGAGCATCTGGCGAAGGTCGCGTGTCAGGGGCCCGAGCCGGTGTTCGCGACGGTCAGCGGTGCTCATCTCTATGGTTTCGCGTCCCCGGACAGCGACGTCGACCTGCGCGGCGCTTTCCTGTTGCCTCTCCGGCAGATGCTGGGACTGCGCCCGCCGCAGGAGACGATCACGATCACGGACGAGAGCACCGTCCCCCTCGACTGGGTGGCCCACGAGATCCGCAAGTTCGCGAGGCTGATGACGAACCACAACGGCTATGTGCTCGAGCAGTTGTTCTCGCCGCTGATCGTCCTCTCGACGCCGGCCTACGAAGAGCTGCGGGAGCTCGGCAAGGGCTGCGTGACCGCGCCCACGGTGCGCCACTACCAGGGCTTCGCCCGCGGCCGGCGCCAGCGGCTCCGCGAGCCCGATCCGACCGTGAAAGACCTCCTCTACGCCTACCGTGTGCTCCTGACCGGCATCCACCTGATGCGCACCGGCGAGGTGGTCGCGAACATCGCCGTTCTCGACGAGCATTTCGGCCTCGACTCGGTGGCGGCACTGGTCGAGCGAAAACGCGAGGGAACGGAATCGATGCGCGTGGATGAGTCGGAGCTCGCCGCCCACGCGGAGGTGCTCGATCGGCTCGAGGTCAGGCTGCATCAAGAGCACGCCCGGACCTCCCTGCCGCGCGAACCCACGACCACGGCGGCGCTCGAGGACCTCGTGGTACGGCTGCACCTCCAAGGCACCCGCCGTGAGCTCGGCTGATGTTCGCTCTCGACGCCCGCACGATCTTCGTCACCCTTGCCGGGAGTCAGGCTCACGGCACGGCCCGCGCCGGCTCCGACATCGATGTCCGCGGTGTATGTATCGCACCGCTCCGTGTACGCCTGGCTCTGTTCAGCCGGTTCGAGCAGTACGAGGGGCCGATCGAGGGGCCGCTGCGGGAGGCCGTGCTGCCGCGGCTGCGCTCCCACCCGACCGCCGGGCACGGGTCGAGCGACAAGATCGAGTGCGCGGTCTTCGACATCGCGAAGTTCATCGGCCTGTGCGCCGCGGCCAATCCCAACACGCTCGAGATCCTCTTCGCCGATCCGGTGGACTGGCTCCTCGACTCGCCGGCCTGGCGGCGCCTGTACGAGCAACGGCATCGCTTTCTCACCCGGAGGGTCCAGCAGACCTACCTCGGCTACGCCATGGCTCAGCTCAAGCGGATCAAGACCCATCGCTCCTGGCTCCTCCATCCGCCAGCACGCAAACCGTCGCGCCAGGACTTCGGACTCCCGGCTGCGGGCACCCTGAACCGGGACGACCGGGACCGCCTCGAGCAGAGCGTCGCGGACAAGGTCCGCAGCTATGGCCTCGAGACCCTCGACATGCCGAAAGCGACGCGGATCGCCGTTCAGGAACGGATGGTCTCGTTCTGGATGGATGTCCTCAGCACCTCCGAGGAGGAGATCGAAGGTCGGCTCCGGGCGGTGGCCACCAAGACCCTCGGTCTCCCACCCGAGGTGGTCTCGACGCTCAACGCCGAGCGAAGGTACCGCGCGGCGATGAAGCACTGGGAGTCGTACCAGACGTGGAAATCGGAGCGAAACCCCGCGCGCGCGGAGTTGGAGCGCCGTCACGGCTACGACACGAAGCACGCGATGCACCTCATCCGTCTGATGCGGATGGGGCTCGAGGTCCTCCGCACCGGCGACCTGATCGTCCGCCGCCCGGACGCCGACGAGCTGACCGCGATCCGTGACGGCGCGCTGTCGTTCGAGGACCTGCTCGCGGCCGCGGCGGCTCTGAGGGAGCAGATGGCGCACGCCGCGGAGCAGTCGCACCTGCCCGCCGACGTCGACCGCGAGCGGGTGGAGGAGCTGGCGTTCGAGCTGATGACGGCGCCTACTCCAGCCGAAAGTCCTCCTTGAGCTTACCGAGGAGCTCGTTGACCTGCGCGACCGCGTCCTCGGGCGGAGGCTCAGCCCCGTCGCCCAGCTCGATCTGGACTCGAAGCCTCAGCGGCACACCGGCTCTGGCTTTGATCTCCAGGAGCGACGGGAGGGAATCGCTTAGGTCCTGGAACTCCGACGGCTCCAGCTCGGCGCTGGCGACGAAGGCCCTCGGGCCGGCTAGCGGGGCACCGAGGGCGCCGGAAGTCTCCGGCGGGATTCTGCCGCCGGCTCCCGTGGTCACTCGGAGGAGCACCGATGCCGCCCCCGGATAGTCGCACGGCCACGGTGCCGAGGAGGCTTCCAGCCCGGTGAAGCGCGCGTTCAGAGCTGCGGTGATCACGTCCTTGACCGACTTCCAGGGCAGCTCGAGGCGGAGCTTCTGCGACAGCGCCGCGGAGATCGCCAGCGCCGTTGCGGTACCGTCCTGCCAGGCGTCGGGCAGATTGGCCGGGAGAATCTCGGCCGCCCCGATCGCGGGCGGCGGATGGCGGAGCGCCGCGTTGGTGGTCAGGACGCCCACCGGGATCGGCTCGGCGAGGATGGTGGCCGGTCCGTTGACGAGCCAGACCAGGCCCTTCTCCACGGCGCCCGCAACCGCCGCACGGACCGCTTGCTCGCCCGCGGTGGGAACCGTCACCGGCTCGGTGTACCCGTCGCGCGGGACCTGAACGACCTTCCCGCCGGCGAAGTACCCCAAAACCTCGCCGACCGTAACCTGTTCGCCCTGCCACAGCCCGGGGAGCGCGCCCGGCGTCAGCAAAGCCGCCGGAAGCTCGGCCAGCGTAGCGGCCTCGCAAAGCACCAGTTCTAGCGCCGGGTCGCTCATCGCCGCTTCGTCTGGCCGGCTGCGCCACCAAGTGCGTCCGGAGCCATCCGGGCGGCTCAAAGTGAGGACGAACGAGCCCTGCTCGCACCCCTGAGCCAACGTCTCCAGGATCGCTTGCGCCTTCAACATCTTGGGCAGGTGAGGAAGTTGCGCGAACGCGCCGGCGAGGTCCCTGACCCGGCGTACGGTGTCCCCCTCCTTCCACAGGTCATAGGGGCCGCCGGGCAGCAGCGCCTCGGCGGTGACGGGTGCGTCCCGCACCCGCGATCGAGGATCGTTCTTGATCGTCGTGAAGTGCGGGGCGTCGCCCACCGTGATCTTGAACGCCTGGAGCTCGCCCTTGTCCGAGACCGTTACCACGACGCAGTACGCTTGCCGGATTGCTTCCCCGATCCGCCCCTTCGACTTGACGAGGCGGATGGTGAGTGTCTGGGCCCGCGCCAGATCGACGTCGCCCTCCTCCTGCTGCTCCTTGAGGTCCCGCTGTACCTGCTCCCAGCCGAGGTAATCACGCACGCTTGCCAGGGCCGCCTCCAAGCCGTCGCGCGAAGGCGTCAGCAGCAGCACCGCGTTCCGGTAGACCCGGGGCCTCTCAGGCCCAGTGGTCTCGTCGAGAAAACGCCTCGCCTCCGCAGCCGGCTTGCCCGACTCCGACGCCGCAGCCGGCCCGAGGACGGCGTAGTGGAAGAGCCCGTCGTCCTCGACGTCCCGCGGGCGGGCGGGCAGGGTGTGAACGCGGACGCCCGCCGCGCCGGCACCCGATGAAAGGGCCTTCGTCCTGGCGATCTCATCCAGCAGGTGCGCGCGCACCGAGTCGTCGCCGAGCCGGCCCAGAGCGACGGCGTGCATCTGGTTGAGGTTCGGGCGGTTGCCCAGGCGCCAGGTGCTCGGAAGCTGGCCGTCGCCGGCGGCGGCGAACCGGTCGTCGAGCCAGAAGCTCACCTGCGACCAGCGGACGAGCCCTTTCTCCAGCTCGATCTTGTCCGAACGGCCCGGACCGAGCAGCACCAGCAGGTCGCGAATCCGCGCGCTCTGGCCGATGGGCTGCGAATGCAGGAAGGTCGCGACAACCGCCTGCTCGATCTCTCGACCGGCGAGCCCGACAGCGTCGCGCTCGGTTTCTCGCGCCCGTTCCAGCTCGCCTTCCAGGATGCCCGTCCACGACTGCTTCTTACCCTCATGCTCTTCGGTGTCCGCGACGGTCACCAGCTCGCGTAGGGCCTCCGACAGGCCATCCCGGCCCGGCGCCGCAAGGAAGACACCGGGACCGACCAGCGGCGCGGTGTCCCAGCCCTCGGCTTCCCGCAGGGCCAGCGCGAAGGTGCGGAGGACGCCGCGCGCCCGCTGGAAGCGATCGAGCTGGGTCCACTTGGTGTAGAAGACCTCGGTGAGGTCAGGATGGAAGGGGTAGCTCTTGAAGAACCGCTCCTCCGCCTCAGGTCCGTGGCGAGCAGTCAGCTCGTCGATGGCGAAGACACCCTTGAGAGCGGCCTGTGCATGCCGGCGGAAGGCGTCGCGGTCCTTGAGTGATTCCGGGGTGAAGAAGCGCCGCCGGAGCACTTCGGCCACGTCTTCCTTGACCACCGGCTCCACCGCCTCCTCTCGCTGGCGCTGGAAGATGTCGTAGAGGTCCCCCTGGAGCCGCCGCCCGAACGAATCGGTGCGGACGGGGTCGGAGGCGAGCAAAGACGCCACGACGCAGCAGCGGTCCACCTTCGTGGCGGCCTGGGTCAGGTACTGGAAGAAGTTGATCAGGCGGTCCTTCCAGCGACTGTCGGCCGCGACCTTCTCGCGTGCGTACATCAGCACCTCGTCGATCAGGACGAGGGTTCCCAGCCCGTCGGCACCGGGCCGCTCCAGCAGCTCGGTGAGGAGGTTCTCGGCCGGGGCGCTCTCGCGTTCCTCGGCCAGCCCGTCAGCGTGCAGGAGGCGCAGCCCCTCGTCCCCCGCCACCTGGTAGGCGAGCACGCTCCAGGGGTGCTTCAGCGTTCGCGTCTCGCCCGCGGGCGAGACCACCTCCATGCCCTTCTCCACGTCGAGCTTGTCGAAACAGAGGCACGCCACCCGCGCCTTGGGCAGGGGGCAGCCCACCGCTTCGATCAGCTCAGCCACGGCCGGCAGGTCGGGGAGAGCGGCCGGTTCGGTCACGAGGTGGCGCAGGGTGATCAGGGTGTGGGTCTTGCCGCCGCCGTAGGTGAGCTCGAGCTGGCGCACGGCCTTGTCGTTCTCGCCCGCCACACGGAGCACCACGTCCCGCACCAGGCGGCGGAGGTTGAACGTGGGGAAAGTGAGCGCGAAGAACTTCTCCGGATCCTCGTAGATCGGCCGCTTGCCGCTCTGCATTAGGACCTCGTAGAGGTCCGCGGCGAAGAGGTGCAGCGGCAGCTCGCCGGTCTTCAGCTCCTCGCGGAGCTTGACCACTTCATGCCACGGGGTCCAAGGAGTCTTCGCCATCGCCCTGCCCTCGGAGAAAGTAGGTACTAAGCCCTCCTCAGTACCCAATTATTGGGTATTGTACCTAGACTCGACGCGCCGCCATCGCGCGGCCGGCCCACGGCCGAGGCACTCGAGCCGACCGGCTCTCCTCTCCTTGCGCAGAAGCCGCCGGATCAGGTCGACTCCCACGTGCGGGCACCGGGCCTGCAGCTCGGCCGCGGAGAAGTCGCCGTGGAAGTGTCGGATGGCCTCCAGCACCGCCTCCGTCTTCGCTCCCCGCGCCACCGTTAGCAGGCCGATTCTGTGCTCAAGCTCCCGATAGGCCGCGATGAGGATACCCAGAAAGTACTCCGTCCAGGGCGTCAGAGAGTGCCTCCCCTGGTGCCACCCCTGCGAAGAGGCGTTCAAGGCATCGTAGTAGCTCTCCTTGCTCTCCTCAACCAGCCGCTCGAGGCTGATGAAGCGCCCGACCTGATAGCCGGCCTGGTACAGGACCAGGAGGGTCAGCAGCCGGGCAAGTCTCCCGTTGCCGTCCCGGAAGGGATGGATGCACAGGAAGTCGAGGATGTAGGCGGGAATGAGCAGCAGGGAGTCTACTTCCGCCGCCCGTACGCGCTGCCGCCACCACCCATGGAGCTCGTCCATCTCGCCGGGAACCAGGTGGGGCGGCACGGGCTCGAATCGAACGACTACGGAGCCGTCCGGATGGCGCTCCGTAATCCGGTTCGGGCTGTCCTTCCACTCGCCTCCGGGCTGGTCGGTGTACTGGAAGAGGTCCCGATGGAGTTGGCGAAGGAGATTGGGCTTCAACGTCATACCGTCATAATTGGCGTGGATCGTGTTCAAGACGTCGCGGTAGCCGGCGATCTCCTGCTCCGAGCGGTTTCGGGGTCTGGTCTTTTCCGCCATGAGCTCACGGAACCGCCGAGGAGCCGCGGTGACCCCCTCGATGCGGCTGCTCGACTCGGTGCTCTGGATGACCGCCACCTGCCGGAGAGTCTCCAGCGCCTGGGGCATCTGGACGCGGTAGAGCTCCTCCTTGCCCCGGTATTCGCCAAGTGTCCGCAGGGTCCGAACCAACCCATGGGAGAGCGGCAAGCGCTTGTCGAATCCCTCGTCCAGTGATTGCATGGCTCACTCTCCAAAGGGCAGCAGGGCAGCACGGTCCTCCGGCCGGGCACCGCGGCCCCGGATCTCCTTGCTCAGCGACTCCAACAAGCTCAGGTCGCCGGCGCCGTCGTGGCGTGAAAGCTCGATCAGCGACTGCACCACTCGGCTGAACAACTCGTGGCGACGCAGGCCGTGCTCGTCCAGGTAGTCGTCCACGGCGTGCTTGTCTCCGGCCGTCCACAGATGCAGGAGCCGATGGATACGATCGATCAGGGGGACTGCGTGACCACCAGGAGCGTCGTAGCCCAGTCCCTTGCGCGTCCGCCGGGTCCAGGTCTTGAGCCTCACCTTGCCGCCGGACTCGACCTCGACATCCTGGTCCTCCGATTCGCTGGCGTCCTCGTCTGCGAGGTCAACGTCGTCTTCCGCATCGTCCTTGCTCCCGGGGCGAACGAGGAGATCCCAAGTCGTGTCCAGGTCGCGGTCCGAAAGCCCGCAGGCCGTGGCGTACAGGATGGACGCCCCGATCGGCGCCTCGCCGTGGCCGAAATAGTGCCGGTGTAGGAGGTAGTACGCGGTCGGGGCATCCATGCGGTCGGTCGCCGCCGGCTCCGCTCCCTCCTCATCTCCGCTCAGCACTCGGCCCACCACAAAGTCGACCACCATCCTCCGCACCTGGGTGAGGAACTCCTCGACCGTCATGACCTCTCCCGGCTCGTCGGCCTTCTTGACCACCGGGTGCTTGCTGTAGGCCTCCAGCGCCGGACCGGTTGCCGCCCACACGAAGTCCGGTCCCCGGATGCCGGCGTCCCAGAAGTCCCGGAGCCGTTCGCTGATCCTCGCTCGCATCCCCTCGAGCACGCGGTTGTCCCAGCCGGGGCGGGCGGCCTCCGGGCGCTTCTTGCAGACGAGCCAGACGGAGGAGGCCAGGGCGGCGGACGACATTGCCCGGGTTCGAGCCTGTCTCTCCGTCTGGATAGGCCAGGATCCATCTACAACGAAACCGGCCCGGATAACGGCGGAAACCAGTGTTTCCCAAGCGTCTGGATGCTTGTGGGCAAACACAACGATCAAACGCCCATCGTCTTCGAGGGCCGCGTAGCAAGCCGCAAAAGCCCGCGCCATTCCCTCTTCATACGTTCGCTTGCTCGCCTCTCTATCACCTCCAAAGCGTGACGCATCGTCGATCAGCTCACCATCGCTCTCGTTAGAGTCCCACTTGGGCGAGAGTGGCGGGTTGAACGCGCCGTCGACTTCTTCTGTTAGTCCCCAGAGCACCCGCCGAAGCCAAATATAAAAAAAATCCATCAAATCTGCGTAGGCTATCGCGTCATAATACGGCGGGTCCGTAATAATAAGATCGTATTGCCCTTGCGAAGGGGCAAGAACGGAGCACAACCTTACCGATGCGGGCGGCGAACACGTCTCCGCTCGTAGGAGGTGATCAATTGTTCTACCCACCCACTCGATTGCTTGAGGATAACCTCCGGATGAATCAGCTTGCGGTTGCCCCTCGGCGAAGTCCCAGACCATTGGGAACGCGAAGCGCGTGAATGTGTGGCCGAGGAACTCGCCGCTGTTCTCCCATGTCGTGATCGTCGAGTCACGGTCGGCAACTCGATCCAGCGATGCGGCAAGATACATAGCAATGGCTTCACGCCAGACGCGTGGTAAGTCTCTCCAGGGCGCAGTTGCGAAAGCCGCTCGCTGGGCTGCTATGAGCACCCCCAGCGTGAGCAGCTGTCTCGGCAGGAACAGCTGGCTCCAGTCGCGGATGCCGTACAGCGGAACACGAAAGCCCAGCGCCTCCTTTGGCGGAAGTGACTCATCTGGAAGACCGAAAGGAATTTCGGAAAACACATTCCCTAATTGGCTACTGGCGTCGCCTGCAAGACGAGCTTCCAGCTCTGTCGCCTTTCTGTACGCCTTCCCGTTCGAACCGTTGACGACCAGAGCCGTGATGATCGCACCCAGACGGCCAGACTGTCCCTGAACACGAATATCTTCCATGGAGGTGATCGTGCCACAGCATGGGCATCGTGCTCCCGCCTTGGACATTGTGCCCTCGCCAAGACGCTTATCGTTCTCTCGTCTTTGGGCAGCGTTTGAGCCCTTGAGCGGAACGTTCGCATCTATGTCGAGGGTGACCGCGGTGTGATCCGCGTTGGGTTCCAACGTCAGACGCACGCGCTTCTTCCCCTTCCTACATAGCCACCGTGTTCTAAGAAGGGGCACGATCGAGCGACAGTGCTTGCAGGTTACCGTTCGCGCCCAGAGGTACGCAACCGCAGGCTTGGCAACCCACCGAGGATTCCTAGGATCCGCAAGGTAGCTGGCGCTGAGCTCAGCGTTGAGCGCGTCGAGGTCCGGTATCCCATCTTTCCGGAACGGCACGATGCGCATGGGCTGTCGTTCGTAAGCGCTTCCAGTCTCCAGCGGCTCGAAGTTGGCATAGACGGGATAGAAGCGGGCTAGCTCACAGCGAGAGCGCCCCAGCACCCACTGCCCCCAGGCGCGAACGTGCCAGGCGAGATCGGCCTCAAGCTCCTCCTCCACCTGGGCGCCGAAGTCCATTGCCGCCTGTTCGTCCCTCTGGAGGTCCTTTCCCAGCCGGTCGAGCGCCTTGCGAGTAGCCGCCGCAGAGTACCCTTTCCCCTTGCTGAAGAACTGCCGCATGAAGGTCTCATCTCGGAGGATGAAACCCGGCAGTCGATGGGTTCGGCCGGCCAGCCTCTGCGGGTACTCGAGCGTGCACTTGAGGATGAACCAAGCCACCGGGTTGATGTCCGCCGCCGTCACCTCGCAGCCGAGCCGCATGGCTTCCAGGGGGATCGCACCGCCACCGGCGAAAGGATCGAGGACCTTCGGAGCTTGCCCGCCGTAGGCCTCGAGGATCGCTTGCCGGAACCAATCCACCTCTGTGGCGTTCTCCGTCTCGCGCTTCCAGTGCAGAATGCCTCCTTCCGTCTCCTCCTCCTCGCGCTCGAACACTCGCCCGTCCGGCATCCGCTTCTTGTTGATCTTCTTGACGACCTTGCCGCCGATTCTCTGGCAGAGCTTCTCCCTCCGGCGTCTGACTTCCTCTTGCCACTCCGTCTCGGACATTCCCTCCGGCTTCGGTTCGGCACTGGGGTCCGGTAGCAACGCCGCGATCAGCGCCGCGCGGCACGCTGCCAACGGCCGCCGCGCCGGCCAGATGTGGAGGGTCGAGATATGCCCGTGCCGTACGTTCTTCTCGTGCACCGAGTCCAGCGAGGCTTGCTTCAGCGGGAACGCGCGCTCAATGAGGCGTGGCCTATTATTCATCATATCACCTCAAAGCGGCATCGCCGAACGACCATAGCTGAGTCGACGGGAAACCCGCCATAAGTGCGAACAAGGGATCGTTAATGGTCACTCGGATGTGGCCCTCATTGCGTGTCGTCAGGGCGCGTCGATGGACGCCGCCTATGATCAGACCTTCGACGCCCTCGCCACTGTAGCGAGAATCGACGTGAGGATCCCTGCTTGCCACCGAGACAAGGACGACCTTTGGCCTCGCCATGGCCAGAAGCCGCGCAGAGTACCCTGAACTGTGACCGTGATGAGGAGCAACCAAGATATCGACGTTGCCAACGAGCGACCTCCAGGCAGGACCAATAACCGGTGCCGAGAGCACTGCATCCCACGCGGAGCCCTCCATGTCCCCGGAGAGGAGTATCGACGTTCCATACACGTCAATGCGGGTTACGATGCTGGCGTTGTTGACACGGCTGTTCGCCCCGCCTCCCAGGCGTCTCGCGAGCGAAACCGGCAGACACAGCTCCCGAATAGAGACCTGGCCGAAGTCCGGGGAAGTGCCAGGTCCGTAACGGTACTCGAACGCTGCCAACGAAGCCTGCACGATCGGCCACGACTGCGGCGCGCTGCTTTCGAGAGCATCCACAATGTGCTCGAAGTCCGGCTGGACCACGCGGACAAACTCTGGGGCATAGGCAAGGAGCGAGCCATAATCCTGGAGGTGATCGGCATGCAGATGGCTGATCGTCGCCTTGTAGAAGCGGAAGGGGCGGCGGCTCGGAGGCTGAACGAGTGCGCAGAGGATACTCATCAGCGGAGAAGGCTCGGTCGCCGCCCTGAACGCGATCCACTGAATCGGAGAGAACCATCGGCTGCGCCCGGCATCGAAGAGACACCATCGCCCATTTGGCAGACGCAGTGCAGCGCATTGGCCGTGGTCGACATCGAAGAGATAGAAGCTAGCTGTCATGTTTCCGTCCTCGCGAGGGCTTGTTCAGTTCCTCGAAGCAAGTGCCACGGCCGTCTCGCGGCTGACTCGCAGAAGTGAAACCCGCGCATCTCAGACCTCGCCCGCCTCGAGCACCTGCGAGTGTCCGATCCGCACGCCCCCCACCTCCCGCACGCTCTCGACGACCCGGGTCCGGGTGAACGGCCGGATGAGGAGCTTTTCGAACGGGTCCTGGACGCGCACGAGCTGCGGCGTCGGGGTCGCGCAGTGGTAGACCGCGTAGAGCCAGTAGTCCTGGCGCAGGTTGCAGGCCCGCGCCCACTCGTTATCGGTCACCTCGACCTCGCCGGTGGCCGCGCGGCCTTTGATTTCTATGCAGCGGCGCTCGCCTCCAGCGCGCACAGACAGGAGGTCGAATCCGGGATGGTCCGGGAGTCCGCCGGCACGCGCCAGCTCGGGGGTGTGGACGCTGGTTACGGCGGCACCGGCCGACTCCTCGAAGGCGCGGACCAAGTCCATCGCGATGCGCTCGACGTCGGCTTCGTGGCGCTCCCGATCGGCGGGGTCGAAGGACGGGACTACCAGCGCGTGAGCGATGAAGGCCACCTCGCCGGGGACGATCAACTCCGGCTCGCGCCGGAGGATGGAGAGTGCCTTCCCGCGCCGTGCGGCCAACGACCTCTGCTGCTCCTTGACCTCTTCGAGGCGCCGGGCGGCTCCGGCGTCGCCCTGCCGGGCCTTGGGCGAGAGGGCAGCCCGCATCCTCGCCAACTCAACCTCCTGAAAGTCGAAGCCGCGCTGGACGAAGGACTGGCGTGCCGCGAGCGAAGCGAGGAGGGCCTCTCGGCGCGCTACCGCGACGGCCCGGGCCACGCGCTCGACGAGGAAGGCCTGGGCCTGTTCGCGAAAGGCGGTCGCCGCCACGGCGAGCCGCTGGGCCTCGGTGGGGAGCCCGTATCCGCCGCGCAGGAGGAGGAGCTGCTCTACCGGGCAGGCAGCGATCTCGGCCCCCTCCTGCTGCCGCAGCCCCACGAGACGGCACTCGATGGTCTCGGACTCCCATAGCTCGGGGAACTCGGGGTCCGCCAGGCGCACGACCCGGAGTCGGGCAACGTAGAACAGGTAGGGCTGGGAAGCGGTGGGATCGACGAAAACCGCGCCGCGGAGGGCGTCCTCACCGAGGTGGGTGCGCACAAGCTCCCGAAAACGCTCGAAGACCGGCTCGCCGGGGTGTAGCCAGATGGCGGCATCGGGGTCTTCCGGCCGCTGCACGGACAGGCGCGACCGCTGAGCGGCCGGGTAGGTTTCCAGAGTTGGGAGCAGGGGATCGATGGCGCCGGCGCGAGCGCCACGGAGGGCGAACGTGCCCCCGAGATCGCCCTCCACCTCCAGCCCGACCAGCGGTACCGCCGCCGTAAGGAAGCTGCGCACGTAGCCGGGCAGCAGTCGAAAGAAGGCCTCCTGCTCGACGCTGTCCCGCAGGCGCGGCAGCTCCCGCTCGACGTCTCCGCCGCCGCCGAAGAGCCGCCGTTCCCGCTCCGCGATGGCCTTGACCTGCTCGGCGGTGAGCTTGCCGTCCAGCTCGCGGGCGACCTCCTCGGCGTCGCCGAGGACGGCCAGCTCCATGTATCGGCGGATCGAGACACCGGCGAAGACGCGGCCGATCGAGTCGTACACCTTGTCCGAACGGAGCCGCTTGCGAATCGTCTCGAGCTTGTCGAGGAGGGTCTTGAGGACCTTGCCTTCCCGAGTCCGCGGAGCGACCAGGTTGAGGATCACCACCGGGTCGTGCTTCTGGCCGTAGCGGTGGATCCGACCCATGCGCTGCTCGAGCCGGGCGGGATTCCACGGCACGTCGTAGTTGATCATCAGCCAGCAGAACTGCAGGTTGATGCCCTCGGCAGCGGCGTCGGTGCAGATCAGGAACCGGACGCCCCCGGCGTCGGCCGGTCTACGGAAGCGCTCGACCTGCTGCTGGCGCTGGGCGTGGTCCATGCCGCCGTGGATCGTGCCTACCAGGTCGGTGTAGCCCATGCCCGAGAGGCGCCGGACCAGGAACTCCAGCGTGTCACGATGCTCGGTGAAGACGATGAGCTTCTCGTGGGCGAATCGTGGGGCGGTGAGGACCTCGCGGAGCTTCTCGAGCTTCGAGTCGAGGCCGGCCGCCTCCACTCGGCGGGCCAGATCACGGAGCTGCGCGACCTCGTGGCGCTCGGCGACGAGATCGGCGAGGGACGACGCGATGAGCCCGCCCAGGATCTCGTCCTCCGCTTGCTCGTTCTCCTCCCGGCCCGCCTCGAACCTCTCCTCGTCGGCCGTCTTGGTTTCGAAGACGTCGAGCTCCTCGTCGAGCTTCCGCTGGCGCGCCAGCAGCTCCTCGAAACTGACCCGGCCGGCTTCGATCTCCTCGATCGCCCGACTGAGCTTTGCGAGGCGCCGCTCGAGGGAACAGGCGAGCGCGTGGGTGGAGCTGGCAAGGCGGCGCTGGAAGACGCCCAGAGCCAGGCGCGCCGCCGACTGGTTGAGGAGCCGGCCGCGATCGTAGGCGTGCCGAAGGTACTCGGTGGTGCGGTCGTAAAGGCTCTGCTCGCTCACCTCTCCCTGGCTGAGCTCGAAGGTCAAGGTGTCGGCGATGCGCTTCGGGTAGAGCGGCTCGCCGCTGAACTTGACCATCTCCTCCTTGGTGCGGCGGATGAAGTACCGGCGCCGCTGTTCGCCGGGGAAAGCCTCGAACGCCTCCGGCGTGGCGAGCGCTTCGGGCTCGAGGAGGCGCCAGAGGGCATAAAAGGGGTAGTCCTTCCCCATGTGCGGCGTGGCGGTCAGGAGCAGCAGGTGGTGGGCGTGCCAGGCGAGGCGCCAGCGCGGCTCGACGGGCTGGGCGCCGGCCAGCGCCTCGGCCAGGCGGTAGCGGTCAGTCTTGCGCACGCGGTAGTCGGCACCACGGTCACAGGCGAGCTTGTGTGCCTCGTCGAAAACCACCAGATCGTAGGGCTCGACGTTGCGCTCCTGAAGGCGGTCGAATACGCGGCCCCCGGCCAGCGTGTCGACGCTCACGATGAGGCGGTCGCTGCGCGCGCCGATGAACGGATTGCCCGTCCGTGCCTCGGCACCGGTCGCGATCTCGAAGTGGAGGCTGAAGAGGGTAGCCAACTCGCGCTTCCAGTTGCCGATCAGACCGGCTGGTGGAACGATGAGCACGCGGTCGAGCAGGCGCCGGGAGAGCATCTCCCGGATGTACAGGCCGGTCATGATGGTCTTGCCCGCACCCGCGTCGTCGGCCAATAGGAACCGGAGCCGAGGCTGGCCGAGCATCTGGTCGTAGACCGCGATCCGCTGGTGGGGAAGCGGCTCGATGTTCGCGATCTCGGTGGCGAAGGCCGGGTTCGCGAGGTGGCCGAAGGAGAGGCGCTCGCCTTCTGCGAGGGTGCGCACGACCTCGGCCCGGGCGGTGAAATCGAGCGGAGGCGCCTCGCCGCTCCAAGGAGGAGGCTCGGGCTCTTCGATCGCGCCCGCGCTAGCTTCGGCCAGCTCGAGGAGGCGGCTCCAGCAGAGCGGCGAGGGCTTGGACTTGCCGTTCTCCCAGCGGTTGACCGTCGGGTACGAGACGCCGAGAGCGCCCGCGAGGGCGACCTGGGTCAGGCCCAGACGGCCGCGGAGTGACCGGATCTCGTCCGGGTAGCTTTCGCTCGGCTGCTCGTTCAAGTGCGGTGACCTCGGGTGCAGTGTGGTGGCCGAGTATAGCAGATGCAAGTTCTACCCGCGTCAAGCACGCGATCTTAGCAGCTAAGGTCTGGATAACCGGCCCCGGTCGTCTCACGATCCAGGCGCTATGAGCGGGCCGGTCTGGTTCCAAGGGCAGCGTGCTTCCGCTCCCGCGGCAGACCGCGAACGCCCCCCGGCCGGCACCAGCAGCCCTGCTATGCTGAAGATCGCGATGGCAATCGACAAGAGCCCGCAGGACGAGATCATCGCCGAGGTGCGTTCGATTCGCCACGCCCTGGCGGCGCGGTTCAACTACGACCTGGATCGCTTGTACGAGGAAGCGAAGCGACGGGAGGCGGAGTCCGATCGAGAGAAGGTCGCCGCGGCTCCCAGGCGCATTCAAGCGGTCTCCTGATCGTCGCCCGAAATCCGCCGCAGCGCCCCCCGGTCCACCTTGCCGAGATGGGTCCGCGGCAGCTCGCTCATGAGCACCACGCGCCGTGGGTGCTTGTGCGGTTCGAGGTGGTCGAGGCAGTGGCGTTGGAGGGTGGCGGCGAGGTCGTCGGCCGTTTCCTCGTTGGCGCCGCGGGGGACGACGAACGCCCACGGCTCGGTCAGGCCGGCGGTGTTCTCGACGCCGACCACCGCGCACTCGGCGACCGCGGGGTGCCTGGCGAGGCAGCTTTCGACCTCCTGGGGCGCCACCCACTTGCCGCCGACCTTGAGCACGTCGTCGCCGCGGCCGCAGTAGGTGAGGTAGCCGTCGGCGTCGCGGCGGACGAGGTCGCCGCCGACGAACCACTCGCCGCGGAAGGCCTCGGCGGTCTTCGCGGCGTCGCGCCAGTAGCCGAGCGCGCGCGAGCCGCCGCGCACCCACATGCGGCCGACCTCGCCGTCCGGCAGCTCGCGCCCGTCCTCGTCGCAGACCCGGACCTCGAACCCGGGCACCACCCGCCCGAGCGTGCCGGGGCGGACCGCGCCCGGGAGGTTCGAGACGAAGATATGCCACATCTCCGCGGTGCCCAGGCCGTCGAGCAGCTCGACGCCGAAGGTCTCCTTCCAGCGTTGGTAGAGCGGCGCCGGCAGCGCCTCGCCGGCCGAGGTCGCGAAGCGCAGGCGCGAGAGATCCTGGCGCGCCGCGTCGGGGTGGGCGACCATCGCGGCGACCATTTTCGGCACGTTGATGAGGATCGTCGGCCGGTGGCGGCGGATCTTCTCGAACACCACTTCGGGCGTCGGGTGCTCGGGGAAGAGCACCGCCACGGCGCCGACCGAGAACGGGAAGAAGAGGTTCGAGCCGGTGGCGTAGCCGAAGTAGAGCTTGGGCACCGACATCGTCACGTCTTCCGGCCGGTAGCCGAGCGCCGCCCGGGCGTAGAGCTGCGTCGTGTTGGCGAAGGAGGCGTGGGTCTGGACCACCCCCTTGGGCCGGCCGGTCGTGCCGCCCGAGAAGAGCCAGATCGCGGCGTCGTCCCGGTGGGTGCCGAGCGCCGCCAGCTCGCCCCGCTCGCGCTCGACCGCCTCCTCCCAGCGCGGCCAGGCCCCGGCGCCCTCGGCGTCGCCCAGCACCAGGAGCTCCGGCTGCCACTCGGACCGCTCCCGCGCCTCCGCGAACGCCGGCAGCGCCTCCCCCGCGACCACCGCCCGGGCCGCCCAAGTGTAGTCGTAGAGCGCGGCCAGGCTCTCCGCCTTGAGATCGGGGTTGACCATCACCACCACGGCGCCGATCTTGAGCGTCCCGAACAGCGCGGCGACGAACTCCGGGCCGTCGGGGAGCGCGATCAGCACCCGCTCGCCGGGCCGCACGCCGAGCCGCGAGAGCGCCCGGCCGGCGCGGTCCGCGAGCGCCTGCACCTCGCCGTAGGTCAACGAGTCCGCGTCGAGCCGCAGCGCCTCGCGCCCGCCCGCGCCCTCGCGGACGCGCCGGTCGAGGAAGTACTCCGCGATGTTGAACCGTTCCGGTGGCTCGAACGCCGTCATCGCCTCCTCCTCGATCGTCCGGCGGAGTCTAATCGAGCACCCGGGTGTACCGGTGGCAGCAGGACACGCGCCCACAGGCGCGCGGGCCGAAGGCCCGACTCGGGGAGGGGCCCACGGGATTCACTCCCCGCGCTGAGGAGGGCTGGAACAGCCCCCCGGTGAAGATAGAGTCCGCGCACGATGCTCAAGGAGCACTTCTCGCTGGCGCTCGCGGCCGCCCCCGGCCGCCTCCACTTCTCCGCCCACAGCCACCACCTGTGGCCCGACTGCACGCGCGAGGCCCACCTGCGGATGTGGCAGGACGCCGCCGCGCTCGCCGACCGCAAGTGGGAGCGCGTGCTCGGCGAGGAGGTGCCCGAGGCGCAGCGCCACATCGCGCGCACGCTCGGGCTCTCCGACCCGGGCGCGATCGCGCTGGCGCCGACCACCCACGAGCTGGTCCACCGCGTCCTCTCCTGCCTGCCGCTCTACGGCGGCGGCCCGCTGCGCATCCTGACCACCGACGCCGAGTTCCACAGCTTCAACCGCCAGAGCCGGCGCCTCGAGGAGGCGGGCCTCGCCGCGGTCGAGCGGGTCGAGGCCGAGCCGTACGCCACCTTCCCAGAGCGTTTCGCCGCCGCCGCCCGCCGCGGCGGCCACCACCTCGTCTACCTGAGCCAGGTGTTCTACAGCTCGGGCTACGCGGTGTCCGACCTCGCCGCGCTCATCGCCGCGGTGCCCGACCCGGCGACCTGGGTCGTGATCGACGGCTACCACGGCTTCATGGCGCTCCCGACCGATCTTTCGGCGGTCGAGCGGCGCGCCTTCTACGCCGGCGGCGGCTACAAGTACGCGATGAGCGGCGAGGGGATCTGCTACCTGCACTGCCCGCCCGGCTGGGGCGAGCGGCCGGTCGACACCGGCTGGTTCGCGGTCTTCGGCGAGCTCGAGGAGGGGGTGGGCGACGGCCGGCTCCCCTACTCGAGCGACGGCTTCCGCTTCTGGGGCGCCACCTTCGCCCACGCCGGGCTCTACCGCTTCAATGCCGTCCAGCGCTGGCTCGCCGGGCTGGGAGTCGGGGTGGGGGAGATCCACCGCCACGTCCGCGGCCTCCAGGAGCGCTTCCTCGCGCAGCTGACGGAGGGCGGCGCGGGGCGGCTCGCGCCGGCCGACCTGATCCCGCCCGCCCGCGCGGACGGCTCGCTGGGCGAGCGCGGCCACTTCCTCACCTTCCGCCGCCCCGACGCCGCCGACCTGCGCCGGCGACTCGAAGAGCGCGGCGTGATCGTCGACCACCGCGACGACCGGCTGCGCGTCGGCTTCGGCGTCTACCACGACGAGGGGGACGTCGAGCGTCTGTGCGCCGAGCTGGACGCGCTCGGCTGACGACGGTCCCGCGGCCCCGGGTCCCGCGCCGTGCCGGCCGTCTCCGCTCGCTTCTTCGTCGCTTCTTCGTCGCTTCCTTGACAGGCCGCAGGTTTTCCGTATCATCCGCCCACGTTCCACACGGGCACGTCGGTGACGCCGCGGGCGGTGGGTATGCGTGAGACCGAGCCGGCCGCCGGAGCCCTGCTCCAGCCTGTCGTATCAACACCTGAACCCAGGAGAAGCACGTCGATGAAGAGAACGATCACTCTCAACACGGTCTGTCTGTTCGCGGTCTGTCTGTTCGCGGTCTGTCTGTTCGCGATCGGCGTTCCCGCCGTCGAGGCCGGCGACGGCCGCAACGCCACCCCCGCCGACATCCACTTCCTGAGCCCCGAGGGGAAGATCCAGCGCGGCATCCGCTGCGGCACCCCGGCGCCGACCCCGGAGGAGCAGGCGCTGGTGCGCGCCCAGGTCGAGCGCTGGCTGGCGGCGCGCGGGCCGGTCGCGGGTCTCGCGACCTCGATCCCGGTGCAGTTCCACGTCATCTACAAGACCCAGGGCGGCACCGCCGGCCTGGTCAGCCAGCAGCAGATCGACGACCAGATCGACGTCCTCAACGACGCGTTCGCCGGCACCGGCTTCTCGTTCTTCCTCGCCGGCGTCGACTTCACCAACAACCGGAAGTGGTTCACCGGCTGCGCCGCCTCGGGGACCGAGCGCAAGATCAAGCAGGCGCTGGCCGTCGACCCCGCCCACAACCTCAACATCTACACCTGCAACCCCTCGGGCGGCCTGCTCGGCTGGGCCTACCTGCCGTGGTCGGCGCCCGAGACGAGCTTCTGGCACGGCGTGGTGCTGCTCCACTCGTCGCTCCCGGGCGGCTCGGCGGCGCCCTACAACCTCGGCGACACCGGCACCCACGAGGTCGGCCACTACCTCGGCCTGCTCCACACCTTCGACAACGGCTGCAACGCCCCCGGCGACGAGGTCGCCGACACCCCGTTCGAGGCCTCCGAGGCGTTCGGCTGCCCGGTCGGCCGCGACACCTGCGCCTCGCCCGGCCTCGACCCGATCTTCAACTTCATGGACTACACCGACGACGACTGCATGGACGAGTTCACCCCCGACCAGGGCGACCGGATGGCGACCTTGACGGCGATCTACAAGCCGAGCCTGTAGGGCTGGATCGCGCGCTGATCGAGGAACGGAAGGGGGCGCCGCGGCGCCCCCGCTTCCCTGGTTCACCCCGCCAGCCGCTCGAGCAGGTCCTCGAGCACCCAAACCGCCGTTCCCCACAGCCGCCGGCCGCCGACGTGGATCGCGCGGACGCGGCGGCGCTCGCCGGCGAACTCGATCTCCAGCTCCTCGACCAGGGTCGGGGAGCGGAGGGCGACGAGGGGCAGGCGGAAGGCGCCGCCTGGCTCGCTCGCGGCGAGCGCGGCCGCGGTCGGAAGCGCGCCGACGCAGGGGAGGGCGAGGCCGCCCTCGGGCGGCTCGAGCGGCGCCAACTCGCCCAGGCGGAGCACCGCGCCGGCGGGGAGGCCGGTCTCGGCGGCGGCGCGCAGGGCGGCGTCCCAGGCGTC
>CAZNIX010000015.1:0-25373 GCA_964573125.1 uncultured Thermoanaerobaculia bacterium | reverse complement strand
GCCGGCCGGGCCGTGGGCCGCGGGCGCGCCGAGCGGCGAGCCCTGCGCCGGCCGGCGGGTGAGCCACGCGGCGGCGCCGAAGGTCCAGAGCAGCCAGACCGCGAGCGCGGCGACCGGCAGCGCCCGCCCGAGGGTCAGCTCCGGGTTCCAGCCGAAGAGGCCGTTGGTCACCTGGTTGACCACCGAGGCGCCGAGGATGTAGACCAGCGCCGCCGGGATCGCCACCTTGATCAGCCAGTCGAACGCCGCCGGGATCTTGACCCGCGAGTGGCGGTTCAGCTCCTCGCGCAGTTTGCGCACCGGCAGCAGCCAGCCGAGGATCAGGCACTCGACCAGCCCGACCACCAGCAGGCCGTGGCTGAACGCCCAGTTGTCGATCAGCGAGATCAGAGTGAAGCCGAGCGTGCCGGTCGCGGCGAGCGCGGGGTCCAACACCCCCGGCAGCGCGAACAGCAGGCTGCCGACGACGCCGAGCGCGCTCGACGCCGCGAGCGTGCGCTTGCGCGACCAGCCGAACTTGTCGATCAGCGCGCAGTTGAGCCCCTCGATCAGCGACACCGAAGAGGTCAGCCCGGCCATCAGCAGGAGCAGGAAGAAGATCAGCCCGAAGGCCTGGACCCCGAACGGCAGCTCGGCGATCCCGGCCGGGACGACGAAGAAGATCATCGACAGCGTGCCGGCGCTGGGGACGATCGCGAACGCGAACAGGAGCGAGAAGATCGCCAGCCCGGCGATGTACTCGAAACCGCAGTTCAGGCACGCGGTGAGCACGCCGTTGTTGACCTGGTCGGCGTCGCGCGGGAGGTAGGAGGCGTAAGCGGTCATCACCCCGAACCCGAGCGTCAGGCTGAAGAAGATCTGGCTGACCGCCCCCTGCCACACCGCCGGGTTGGCGGCGATCTCGAAATCGGGGGTGAAGAGGAGGTACACCCCCTCCTCGCCGTGGGGGAGCGTCACCCCGCGCACGATCAGCGCGATCATGAACACCCACATCAGCGGCACGAAGATCTTGACCACCGGCTCGATGGTCGCCGCGCCGCGCCGGACGATGAAGACGTTGAGCGCCCACACCAGCGCGACCAGCACCAGCACCCAGGGCGAGGAGATCAGGCGGAAGAAAAAGCCCTGCGGGTTGGGCATCGAGGAGGCGGCGAAGCCGGGGGTGGGGGACTCCGGCGCCCACAGCGCCCCGGCCGAGCCGACGAACATGCCGCACACCCAGGCGATGATGGTGATGTAGTACATGGTGATGAAGGTGGCGTTGATCAGCGCCCACCACCCCGCCAACTCCCCCCAGCGCCCGCCGATCCGCCCCATCGCCGCCGGGAACGCCATCTGGGTCAGGCTGCCCAGGCCCAGTTCGGCGATCAGCACCGGCATGCCGACCAGGAAGAGCGCGATCAGGTAGGGGAGGTAGAACGCCCCGAACCCGTAGGTGTAGGCGTTGGAGCCGAAAAAGACGACGTTGCCGAGCCCGATCGCCGAGCCCGAGGCGGCGAGCACGAAGCCGAGCTTCGAGCGCCAGCGACCGCGCGCGTCCGGCGGAGGGGTGCCTGGGGTCGATTCGCTCATCGACGGCATCGGGGGGGGCGGTCTCGCCGGTGTGCGACCCCGCGGTCACGGCGCGGTCGCGGTACTGTGACGGAGGCTCGATGATAGCCGAGGGCGTATCGGGCCGCAACGGCGGCGGCCGCGGCCGAGCTTGTGAAGGTCTTCACAAGCGGCCCGAAACGCGCTACACTCCACCCCGGCGCGGGGCGGTCGAGCTCGCGCCGTTCGTTCGCGATTCGTTCATTGACCGGGGTGCCCGGCCGTGGTACGGTCCGCCGCGCTTCGCGGGCGGCCGGTGCCGGCGGGGCGCTCCACGATCGAAAGCCCGGGACGTCGCCGCCGACTCGGCCGTCGGGCCGGCTTCGGCGACGCCGGGTTCCGCCGATGGCCGACGACGACCGAAGGAGAAGCCTCCGCCTGGCGGGCGTCGGTCTAGAGTTCGCGGGCGCGGTGCTCGGCCTCACCCTGGTCGGCTACTGGGTGGACCGGCACTTCGGCACCACCCCCTGGGCCGTGATCGTCGGGGCCGCGGTGGGTCTGATCGGCGGCATGTACAACCTCCTCCGCGAGACGCTCGGCGCGGTGAAGCGCGGCGGCGGAGGAGGCGGGGACCAAGCGCGGTGACGCCGACGGCGGCGTCCGGAGGTCGCGCCCGCGCCTACGGGGCGTTCGCCGTCACCGCCGCGGCCGTCTCGCTGCTGCTCGCCGCCGTCGGGTGGATCCCCACCCGCTGGCTGGCGGGCCCGGCGGGGCCCGCCGCGATGCTGGCGGGCTGCGCGATCGCCCTCGCGGCGTCGCTCTTCGGCGGCCTGCCGATCGCCCTCGGCGGCGGCAACGACGGCGGGAGCCGGCCGAGCGCGCCGCCGGTCTTGCGGGCGCTGGCGGGAGTCGGTCTCCGCCTGGCGGTGGCGGTGGCGCTGGCCGCCGCGGCGGCGCTCTCCGGCCGCTTCGCGGTGGCGCCGCTCGTCGCCTGGACGGCGACCGGCTACCTGGTGCTCTTGGTGGTGGACACCCGCTTCGCCCTCGCCGCCGCCCGCGCCGAGAGCGGCGGGGGCGGCGGAAACGGCGAAAGGGAACGAGGGGAGACGCGACGGTGAGGACGCTGGCGAGCCTGGGTCTCGGGGTGGGCGCGGAGCCCGCGAACCCGCTCGAGCACGTGGTGCAGCACCCGATCGTGACCCGCGAGCTGGACCTCGGACCGCTCACCCCGCAGGGCGTCGTCACCCTGTTCTCCGACCAGATCGCGATGATCCTCCTCGCCGGCCTGCTGCTGGCGGTCTTCCTGCCGATCGTCGTCCGCCGCCGCCGCGGCGGCGACGAGATCGGCCGCCTGGTGCCGTCCGGCTCGGCCAACCTGATCGAGGCGGTCTGCGAGTACCTGCGCAAGGAGGTCGCCCAACCGAGCCTCGGCCCCCACACCGACCGCTTCATCAAGTTCATCTGGACGGTGTTCTTCTTCGTGCTGACGATGAACCTGCTCGGCATGGTGCCGCTCGCGGCCGTGACGCCGCTGCTGGGCGCCCACATCGGCGGCACCGCGACCGCCAACATCTGGACCACCGGCGCCCTGGCGCTCACCTCGCTCGGCATGTGGCTGGTCAACGGCGTGCGGCTCGGCGGCAAGGCCTTCTTCGCCCACCTCAACCCCGGTCCCTGGTGGCTGGCGCCGCTGATGGTGCCGCTGGAGATCTTCGGCTTCTTCGCCAAGGGCTTCGCCCTGGGCGTGCGTCTGTTCGCGAACATGATGGCCGGTCACACCGTGCTCGCGGTGCTGCTCAGCTTCATCCTCGGCCTGGGCTCGGCGATGGGCGCCGGGGCCGGCCTCGGCATCGCCGTGCCGGTGGTCGCCTTCAGCGTCGCCCTGAGCCTGCTCGAGCTGTTCGTGGCGGTGCTCCAGGCCTTCATCTTCACCTTCCTGACCGCGCTGTTCCTCGGCATGTTCACCGTCTTCCATCACGGCGACGAGCACGCCGAGGCGCACGGTCATTGAACCGGATCCCTCGCATCCGACCAAGCGAACCCGAGAAAGGACCCCGAACCATGAGCAAGAGATCGGCCCGGATCGCGCTGCTGCTCGTCGTCGCCGCACACGCCCTGTCGATCGTCCCGGCGATGGCCCAGCAGCCGGACAATCAGCCGGAACAGGCGGCGATGGCCCAGGAGCCGGCGCCCGCGGCGGCGGCCGAGGAGGCGGAACCGGCCGCCGAGGAGGCGGAACCGGCGGCCGAAGAGGCGGAACCGGCGGGCCCCGACGTGGTCGCCGGCAACCAGATGAAGAAGTTCGGCGGCGCCCTGGGCGCCGGCATCGCCGTGATCGGCGGCGGCCTGGGCATCGGCCTGATCGGCGGCAAGGCGACCGAGGCGATCGCCCGCCAGCCCGAGGCCGGGGCGGCGGTGCAGACGGCGATGATCATCAGCGCGGCGCTGATCGAGGGCGCCACCTTCTTCGCCATCATCGTCGGAATGCTCGCGGTCCTCCTGTAGGCGCGCCATGCGAGCGGTCAGCGCCTTCGCCCTGAACCTCCTCCTGGTGGCCGGCGGCGCCTTCGCCGCCGAGCCGGAGGCGGCGGGTCACGGCGGGGGGGGCGCGATCAGCCCCTTCGCCGGCGACGTCGGCAACGCCCTGTGGACGCTGGTCGTCTTCGCGGTTCTCCTCTGGGTGCTCCGCAGGTACGCGTGGGGACCGATCCTGCGCGGGCTCCAGGGGCGCGAGCAGTTCATCCGCGACGCCCTGACCGAGGCCAAGACCCAGCGCGACCAGGCCGAGGCCCGGCTGCGCGAGTACGAGGCCAAGCTCGCCGCCGCGCGCGACGAGGTCGACGCGATCATGAACGAGGCGCGGCGCGACGCCGAGGCGGTGCGGCTGCGCGAGGAGGAGCGGGCGCGCGCGGAGGCCGAGAAGACGATCGCCCGCGCGCGCAAGGAGATCGAGATCGCGGCCGACACCGCGGTCAAGGACCTCTACGCCCGCGCCGCCCGGCTCGCCACCGCCGCCGCCAGCGCCGTGCTGCGGCGCGAGATCCGGCCCGAGGACCACGAGCGCCTGGTCGCGGAGTCGATCGCCGCGCTCGACCGCCTGGAGGGCGGCGCGGGCGGCCCGCTGCCCGGCCGGGTGTCGTAAGGGCGCGCGATGGCCGGGACGAGCGACAAGGCGGCGGCGGTCGCGGCGGTCTACGCCGAGGCGATCCTCGGCCTCGCCGCGCGCCGCGGCGAGGCCGGCGCCGTGCGCGCCGAGCTCGACGAGCTGGCGCGGCTGGCGGCGCGCCGCCCCGCGTTCGCGGCCTTCCTCGCCACCCCGCTGATCGACCCCGAGCGACGCGCCGAGAGCCTGGAGCGGACGCTGCGCGGCCGCGCGAGCGACCTGCTGGTCGACGCCCTCCAGGTGATCAACCGCAAGGGCCGGATCGGCCTGCTGCCGGCGATCGCCGCCGCCTTCGCCGCGCGCCACGACGCGCTCTCCGGCGTAGTCGAGGTCCGGGTCGCCTCGGCGCTGCCGCTCGACGGCGCCCAGCGCGACCGCCTGCTCGCCGCGGTGCGGGCCAAGACCGGGCGCGAGCCGCGCCTGGTCGAGGCGATCGACGCCGAGCTGCTCGGCGGGCTGGTGATCCGGATCGGCGACCGCAAGGCCGACGCCACGATCGCCACCCGCCTGCGCACCCTCTCCGAGGCGCTCCTCGCGCGCGCCACGCACGAGATCGTCAGAGGCACACACGTGGAGTACGGGACATGACATCCAGTCACATCAAGTTCAAGGTCGACGAGATCGCCTCGGTGATCGCCGAGGAGATCGCGCAGTACCAGAGCGCCGCCGACCTCGCCGAGGTCGGCACCGTGCTCGAGGTCGGCGACGGCATCGCGCGCGTCTACGGCCTGGACAACGCGATGGCCGGCGAGCAGGTCGCGTTCGCGGGCGGCGCGTTCGGCCAAGTGCTCAACCTCGAGGACGGCTCGGTCGGCGTCGTCGTGCTCGGCGACTACCTCGGAATCAAGGAGGGCGACGAGGTGCGCCGCACCGGCGAGCTGCTCTCCGTGCCGGTGGGTCCGAAACTGATCGGCCGCGTGGTCGACCCGCTCGGCCGCCCGCTCGACGGCCTGGGCGTGATCGAGACCCCCGAGCGCCGGCCGCTCGAGTTCAAGGCGCCCGGGATCGCCGAGCGCCAGCCGGTCAACCAGCCGCTCCAGACCGGGATCAAGGCGATCGACTCGATGATCCCGATCGGCCGCGGCCAGCGCGAGTTGATCATCGGCGACCGCAAGACCGGCAAGACCGCGATCGCGATCGACGCGATCATCAACCAGAAGGGCCTCCACGGGACGGAACACGGCGTGGTCTGCGTCTACGTCGCGATCGGGCAGAAGGAATCGACGGTCGCGGGCGTGGTCGAGAAGCTCCGCGAGCACGGCGCCCTCGACTACACGATCGTGGTCTCGGCGGGGGCCTCCGACCCGGCGCCGCTCCAGTACATCGCCCCCTACGCCGGCTGCGCGATGGCCGAGTACTTCATGTACGCCCAGGGCAAGGCGACGCTGTGCGTCTACGACGACCTCTCGAAGCAGGCGCAGTCCTACCGCCAGCTCTCGCTGCTCCTGCGCCGGCCGCCCGGGCGCGAGGCCTACCCGGGCGACGTCTTCTACCTCCACTCGCGGCTCCTCGAGCGCAGCGTCAAGCTGCGCGACGAGTACGCCGTGGTGCCGGCGGATACGCCGGAGGGCGCGACCGACCGCGCGCTCGCCCGGCGCCACCCGCAGGGGCTCGAGGCCCCGGCCGAGCACCGCCCGGACGACGTCGCCGGCCTCTACCACCGGCCCCACGGCAAGGAGCGCGCCGAGGCCTGGCTCGCGAGCCTCGAGGACCGCGAGCGGTTCAGGGTCCACCGCTTCCCCGACAGCGGCGGGTCGCTCACCGCGCTGCCGATCATCGAGACCCTCGAGGGCGAGGTCGCGGCCTACATCCCGACCAACGTGATCTCGATCACCGACGGTCAGATCTACCTCGAGCCGGACCTCTTCTTCGCCGGCACCCGGCCCGCGGTCAACGTCGGCATCAGCGTCAGCCGGGTCGGCGGCAACGCCCAGATCCGGGCGATGAAGCAGATCGCCGGCTCGCTGCGGCTCGACCTCGCCGCGTTCCGCGACCTCGAGGCGTTCGCCCAGCTCGGCACCGAGCTGGACGCGGCGTCGGCGCGCCAGCTCGACCGCGGCCGGCGGATGACCGAGCTGCTCAAGCAGCCGCAGTACACGCCCTACGGCGTCTATGACCAGATCCTCGCGATCTTCGCCGGCACCAAGGGCTACCTCGACGACCTGCCGGTCGCCCGGGTGCTCGAGTTCGAACGGGGCCTCCTGCGCCACTTCCACGACGAGCACCCGGAGCTGATCGAGGAGCTGGCGCGCGAGAAGAAGATCGGCGACGCCCTCGACGGCAAGCTCCGCGAGGTGATCGCCGGCTTCAAGGAGCACTTCGTGCGCTCGGGGCAGACGCCGCCGGCGCCCGCCGAGCCGAAGGTCGCGGCCACCGCATAGCGGCGAGCGAGAGCGAGTCCGGCCATGGCCAACCGCAGGGTGATCGTCAAGCGCCGCAAGGCGGTGCACAACATCCGCAAGATCACGCGCACCATGCAGCTCATCGCGACCGCGCGCTTCCAGGCGGCGATGAACCGCGCGACCGCCAGCCGGCCCTACGTCGACAAGCTCGCCGAGATGGTCGCCGATCTGTCGCGCGTGACCGGCGAGCTGAGCCACCCGCTGATGGAGAGCCACGGCGGCGAGGGCAAGTCGGCGCTGGTCGCCGTCACCAGCAACCGCGGCCTGTGCGGCGGCTACAACGCGAACGTCCTGCGCGCCGCGCTCGAGCACCTGGCGCGGGAGGACGGCGCCGGCGTCGCGACCGCGGTCCACATGGTGGGCAAGAAGGGGATCTCGGCGTTCCGCTTCCGCCGCCGCGAGATTGCCGGGCGGACCACCGACATCGACGACCGGCCGCGCTACGAGCAGGTCGAGCCGCTCGCCCGCGCGCTCATCGAGGGCTTCCTCGACGGCCGCTACGCCGCGGTCCACGTCGCCTACATGCGCTTCTACTCGGCCGGCCGCCAGCGGCCGGAGGTGATCCGCTTGCTGCCGCTCGCGCGCGCGGCCGCCGCCGAGACCGGCGCCGCCGCCGAGGCCGGCGACGTCGGGCGGGGCGGCGCCCTGCCGCAGTACGAGATCCTCCCCTCGCCCGCGGAGCTGCTCGACAAGCTCCTGCCGGCGAGCGTGCGCATGCGCCTCTACCAGAGCTTCCTCGACGCCGCGGTCTCCGAGCAGATCGCGCGTATGACCGCGATGAAGGCGGCGACCGAGGCCGCCGAGGACATGATCCGCGGCCTCACCCTGCAGTACAACCGGGCGCGCCAGACCCAGATCACCATGGAGCTGCTCGACATCGTCGGCGGCGCCGCCGCCCTGGCCTGACCGCCGAGGCCGACCGACACAGGAATCCCGACCCCAGGAAGCCAATCCATGCCAGAACCCAACTACGGAACCGTCACCCAGGTCATCGGCTCGACCCTCGACGCCCAGTTCTCCGAGGAGCGGATGCCGTCGATCTACAACGCGCTGCGGGTGCCGGTCACCCGCACCGTGCTCGGCCGGAGCGTCGAGGAGACGCTCTGGTGCGAGGTCGCCCAGCACCTGGGCGGCGGCCGCGTGCGCGCGGTCGCGCTCGACTCGACCGACGGGCTGCCGCGCGGCGCCCGGATCGAGGACACCGGCGGCCCGGTCAGCGTGCCGGTCGGCGAGGAGACTCTGGGACGGGTGTTCAACCTGGTCGGCGAGCCGATCGACGGCAAGGGCCCGGTCGGCGCCGCCGAGCGCCGCCCGATCCACCGCGAGCCGCCCGAGCTCTCCGAGGTGTCGCCCAAGAGCGAGATGTTCGAGACCGGGATCAAGGTCATCGATCTGCTCTGCCCGCTGGTGCGCGGCGGCAAGGCGGGGCTGTTCGGCGGCGCCGGGGTGGGCAAGACGGTGATCATCCAGGAGCTGATCGCGCGCCTCGCCCGCTTCCACGCCGGCTACTCTTGCTTCGCCGGCGTCGGCGAGCGCACCCGCGAGGGCAACGACCTCTGGCTCGAGATGCAGGAGGCGAAGATCGGCGACACCGGCAAGCGGGTGATCGACCAGACGGTGATGGTCTTCGGGCAGATGAACGAGCCGCCCGGGGCGCGCCTCCGCGTCGCGCTCTCGGCGCTGACCATGGCCGAGCACTTCCGCGACCAGACCGGCGCCGACACGCTCCTCTTCATCGACAACATCTTCCGCTTCAGCCAGGCGGGCTCGGAGGTCTCGGCGCTCCTCGGCCGCATGCCCTCGGCGGTCGGCTACCAGCCGACGCTCGGCACCGAGATGGGCGAGCTGCAAGAGCGGATCACCTCGACCAAGCGCGGCGCCGTGACCTCGATCCAGGCGATCTATGTTCCCGCCGACGACTACACCGACCCGGCGCCGGCGACCGCGTTCACTCATTTGGATTCCACCGTCAACCTCGAGCGCGGGATCTCGGAGAAGGGCATCTACCCGGCCGTCGATCCGCTCGCCTCGTCCTCGAACATCCTCTCGCCCGACGTCGTCGGCGAGCGCCACTACCGGGTGGCGCGCGAGGTCCAGCGGATCCTCCAGAGGTACAAGGACCTCCAGGACATCATCGCCATCCTCGGCGTCGACGAGCTGTCCGAGGAAGACAAGATCATCGTCGCCCGCGCGCGGCGCATCGAGCGGTTCCTGTCGCAGGCGTTCTATGTCGCCGAGCAGTTCACGGGCTGGTCCGGCGTCTACGTCAAACCGGAGGAGACCATCCGCTCGTTCGAGGAGCTGTGCGCGGGCAAGTGGGACCACCTGCCCGAGGGCGCCTTCATGTACGTCGGCACGGTCGAGGACGCGGCCAAGCGCGCCGAGGAGCTGAAGTAGGCGTGGCCAGGACGCTCCACGTCTCCGTGGTCACCCCCGAGGGCGCGGTCCTCGACACCGAGGCGCGGTCGGTGGTCTTCCCCGCCTACGACGGCGAGATCGGCATCCTCCCGCTCCACGCCCCGCTCCTGACCGCGCTCGGCATCGGCACCCTGCGCGTCACCCGCCTCGACGGCGGCGTCGAGCGCCTCTATGTCGACGGCGGCTTCGCCCAGGTGGTCGACGACAAGGTCGTCCTCCTCACCGAGCAGGCGAGCGCCCTCGCCGACCTCACCCCCGAGCAGGCCGAGGCGGAACTCCAGAGATTCCGCCACCTGACCCTCTCCGGCGAAGAGCTCGAAGCCCGCGACCGCGCCCTCGAGCGGGCGCGGGTGCAGCGAAGGCTGGCGGGCAAGGTGGGGGGGTAGATGAACGTCTCTCTCAAGCCCCGCGAACGGACGGTTCGGTACTTGTAGAGCTGGAGAGTCGGTTGTGCCTCTGGCGACCGCGTAGCTCCCCGAGGGTCTCCCGAACGGTCTCGCGGGTCAGCTCCTCCCCGGGCTCGAGAGGTTCCGCGACGAGGACCCGCCCTCGGCGCTCGATGCGGATCTCCCGCGGCGGCGGCTCGATCTCGGTTCGGCCGTCGCGCCAGTGGATCTCGAGTCGCGACTCCGGCCTCGGACTAGAATGGGGCTCGGAGCCGCTTCCTTCGACGATCCGACGCCCAACGACACAGGAGAGACCCCGATGCGCCGTTCCCCTGCCCCTTGCCTCGCCGTGGCGCTCGTCGCCCTGGGCCTGCTCGTGCCGGTGGCCGCCGAGGCCAAGAAGAACGACCCCAACGTCCAGCTCGCCTACCGGCCGACCACTTCGGTCGCCGAGGCCTCGTCGGTGCCGACCTCGGAGATCCGCGCGGTGCCCGCCGCGATCGCGGTCGAGGACGACCGCGCGGTCGACGCGGCGGCGATCGGCACCCGCACCGACGACGACGACCGCCGCATCGAGCTGCGCGCGACCAACGACGTCGAGGAGTACGTCCGGGCGGCGCTGGTCCAGCAGGCACGGGAGTGGACGTTCGTGATCGCCGACGCGGACGAGGCGAAGGTCGTGCTCGCGGGCAAGCTCACCCAGCTCGCGGTCGAGGAGACCAACCAGGCGGTCGGCGCCACCTACGAGGCCCGCTGCACGCTCGAGTTCGAGCTCCGCCGCGGGGGCGCCAAGGAATGGTCCGGCGTCTTCACCGGCGACGCCACCCGCTACGGCAAGAAGTACAGCGCCGACAACATCAACGAGGTCTTGAGCGACGCTCTCGCCGAGGCCTTCGCCAACGCGCTCAACGACTCGGGGCTGCGCTCGGCGTGGGGTGGATCATAGGCACCGGTCGCGCGTGCCGGTGATCGGCGTCCGGGGAGGCTGCCAGTGAAACGCAGCGGACCGCCCGAGCACGTCGAGCTCGAACGGACGATCCGGCGTGGGAACCAGATCCGCTGGCCGGCGCGCTTCGCGCGTCTGCTGGGCCAGGTCTCGGACAGCGAGCTGGCGGCGCGGTTCGGCGTTGCGCTCACCACCGTGGTCAAGGAGCGCCGGCGGCGCGGGATCCCCGCCTTCCGGCCGCCGCGGCCGCCGGTCGAGTGGACGCCGGAGATGCTCGAGCTGCTCGGCGAGGCGAGCGATCGGGATGTCGCCGCCGAGCTCGGGCTCGCGGTCCACAGCGTGGCTTACAGGCGGCGGGCCCTGGGCATCCCGGCCTACGGAGCGACCCAACTGCCGCCGCCGGACGCGTTCTGGACGCCCACCCGCCGCGCGCTGCTCGGGACGGACGTGGACGGCGCCGTCGCGCGCCGGCTCGGCATCACCCGGGGGCGGGTGTGCGGCAAGCGCAACCGACTCGGCATTCCGCCGTTCCAGCCGCGGCATCCGAAGGTGGTCTGGACCCGGGCGATGGTGCGCCAGCTCGGCAGGATCTCGGACCGCCGGCTGGCCGATCGGTTCGGCATCGGCGAGGACACCGTGCGCTGGGAACGCCAGCGCCGCGGCATCCCGGCGCTCCAGCGGAGCGACGTGACGGTGGTCAGGAAGCCGGAGCTGCGGAAGCTGCTGCGGCTCCAGACCGAGGTGGTCGTCGATCGTACCGGTCTCAACGAGAAGACCGTGCGCAGGCTCCGCGCCGATCTCGGCATGGCGCAGCCCGGCAAGACCACGGTCTGGACGCCGGCGGCGCTGCGCGCCCTCGGCCGCGTCCCCGACGGGGTCCTCGCCGAGCGCCTCGGCCTCGCGCTGAACACCGTCCGGCTGAAGCGCAACGAGCTGGGCATCCGGTATCGCGTGACCCGGCGCTGGACCGCGCGCGAGGACGACCTCGTGCGCCGCCTCGGTGTCCACGAGGCCGCGCGCGCGACCGGCCGGACGGCCCGCGCCGTCGGGCACCGCCGGGCGAAGCTCGGCCTCTGAGCTACCGCTTGATCCGCTCCCCCCGCTCCTCGACCGAGAGGATCCAGCCCACGGTCTTGCCGGGCTGGATCGTGCCGCCGTCGAGCCAGTAGCGGCGGGTGCGGATGTGGCGGCTGGAGGTCTCGCACGGCGGGATCGCCTCCATCTCGGCGAGGATGCGGCGGGCGCGCTCGATCCACTGCGCGCAGTTGGGCAGGCGCAGGTCGGCCCAGCCGTCGCGCACCCAGCGCTCGAGCCGCTCGGGGGTGACCTCGACGCGGTCGGCGTCGGGGGGGACGATCACCTTGGGGCCGCGGATCAGCTCGCCCGAGTCGAGCAGCACCGGGATCCCGACCGCCGCCGCCTCGGCCGCGACCTCGGGGCGCGCGCGCACCAGCTCGTCGAGGCGGTCGCGGAGCTGCTCGGGGCTCGCGGCGGCGACCGCGCGCAGGGTGCCGAGTGCCTCGCGCAGCAGGTGCGCCTCGTAGAGGAGCTTCGAGATGCGCGGCGGGCCGAGCATCTCGAACGCCACCGACCGTACGCCGTGCTCGCGCTCCATCTCGATCATGCGCTCGATCGCCTCGTGGCGCATGCCGGCGGCGCGGTAGGTCGGACCGAGGATCGCGCCGTCGAGCGCGCCGATGACGTCGGCCCCGGTCGCGCGCCCCTCGATCTCGAACACCAGGTAGGCGGCGATCTCCTCGGGGGTGACGAACTCCATCTGGCCGACCGAGGTGACGGTGGCGAACTCCTCGAGCGCGAAGATGCCGTTCTCGCCGGTGTCGATGAAGACGCTCTCGAGCGGCCGGTCGAGCACGCGCGCGGCCTCGGGGTCGGCGGTCGAGAACGTCGCGCCGAGCGGGCGCGGCCGCGCCTCGACCCGGCGCAGGGTCTCCCGGCGGCGGACGATCGGGCCGTAGCCGATCTTCTTCCACGCGATCGCCGCCGCCGGCTTGATCTCGGTCACCGCCGGCGCCCCGGGGGTGCGCGACATCAGGGTCAAGAGCATCGAGTGGGCGCCGGCGATCGCGCTCTTGGCGAGCAGCATCCGGCTCGGCCGCTCCTCGGAGTGGGTGTAGGGGACGTTCAGGCCCATGCCGCCGGTGCCGGTGGTGCCGACCTTGGCGTAGGCGCGGGTGCCGGCGTCGACCAGGCCGTGGAACATCACCTGCAGGTGGCGGATCAGGCGCGGGATGTAGAGCGCCTCGAGCATGCGGTCCATCGCCTCGCGGCTCGACTCGCCGTTGTCGATCGCCCGGTCCAGCTCCTCGGCGGCGCTGAACATGTCGCGGTAGGCGATGCCGGTGGCGGTGTTGACGCAGTCGACCACGACGTCGGGGCGGTAGCCGGTGAGCAGGCGATAGAGGCGGAAGCGGCGCAGGCTCTCGGCGTCGAGCTGGGCGAACTGGGCGCGCAGCCGGGCGCGGCGGTCGTCGTCGCCTTCGGCGAGGCCGAAGATGTCGCCGCCCGAGACGATCAGCTCGACGCCGCCGGCCTCGGGCGCCAGCTCGGCGCGCGCGGCCTCGGCCTCCTCGGCGCGCAGGCTGTGGATCTGGATCGCGCGCGGCTTCCGGGTCAGCAGCTCGCGGCAGACCGCGGTCCCGACCAGGCCGTAGCCGCCCAGCACCAGGACCCTGCTGTCTCGGATGTCCACCGTCGGGTTCCTCCCTCTCGGGGCGAGCGACTCGGAGCGAGCGACCGTTGCTGTAGAGCCGGAAACGCAGGACCGTCGAACGGTGGCAGGACCGGCGGCCGATTCTAACCCGAGCGCTGAGACGAAGAGAGGACGCGGCACGGACCGGCGCCGCGCCGGAGCGTTCCGGCCGGCACTGCCCTCGCGTGGCGGCTGATCCTCCCAAGAGCGAGTATGATGAGTTTTGAAAAGCGATGAAGAATGAGATCGACCGCGCTGGACGGCGCCGGGGATCGCCTCTCCGGTGGCTGCCGGCCCTGCTGCTCGCGGGCTGGGGGCTCGGCGTCCTCGCCGCGCCGGCGGCGGCGCAGCCGGTCGAGCCGCCGCGCTGGCTGGCGGAGAGTCCCGGCGCGAGCGGCGCCGGCTTCTCGCTCGGCCTCGACTTCCACTTCGACGACCTCGACAGCCTGCTCAACACGTCCGCTTTCACCGCCGTCACGCTGTTCGACGGAGCGGGCGGACGATTCACCCAGGTCATCCCCGGCGATCCGGGACTGAACAACCGCAAGTTCGACTACCGGTTCGAGCGACGGAGCTGGGGCGCCCAGGGCCCGATCGCTTTTCCCCGGGTGACGCTGGGCGGGGGAATGACGCTCCTCCCCTCCCTGGTCGTCGAGGCGGCGATGACCGAGGTCACCTTCGACTTCCGCGACCGCACCGAGCCCGCGCTGAGCACTTCGATCACCGGGCGCGGCGTGAGCTACGGCGTGGGGCTCGAAGCGGTCGCCCTCGGCCGGGAAGGCCAGTGGTTCTTTGGCGCGGGATACCGCTTCCGGACCCTTCCGGACCTCGACCTCGAGCGCTCGCCGCCGTTCGACCCGACGCTCGACGTCGTCCACGACGAGATCCGCCTCGACCAGGACACTCACCTGGCCACGCTGCGCGTGGGCCGCGTCTTCGCCGACGGCCGGTTCACGCCCTGGGCCGGCGCCCGCGGCCGCTGGACCGAGCTCGAGATCGACGACCAGCTCGTGTTCGTCTCTCCCAACGGCATCGAGACCGACCTCCGCACGCGCTCGCGGTTCGAGAGCGACTCGGCGCTCGCGGTCGCGGGTGTCGACGCCTGGCTGGGTGGGCCGCTCGTCGGCCGGGCGGAGGTGGCGTTCGGCGACGGGGACGTGGCGGCGCTGTTGAAGGTCGTGTACCTGCTGGGGGGAGAGACGGGGACTCCGAAGCGGATCGCCAGCGACATCGCCCGCGAGTTCCGCCGCCTCGAGCAGGAGTTCGGCCGGGCGGCGGAAGAGATGGCTCCCCTGCGAGCGGTCAACCCCACGGCGTACCTCGCCGCCGCGCTCGCGCTGCTCGACCGAACGGAGAAGGAGGCGGTCGCGATTCTCGAGCGATTCGACTTCATCGCCCTCGCCGACTGGCTGCGCAGCCGCTTCGCCGAGGCGCGCGAGGCTCTCCGCAGCACGGACGGCTCGGCCCGGCTGCGCTTCCATCACCAGCGCCCGGTCGTCGTCCTCGCGGCGCTGCCCGGCCCGGCCACGCCGCCGTCCGAGCCTGGAGGCGCGAGCGTGGACGACGCGATACGGTGGGTCCTCGAGGCCCTGGGCGTCGTCGCCGAACGGGCTGAGCAGGGCTGTCTGGAGCTGAGCGTGCGGTTCACCGTTCAGACCGGCGAGCTGGAGCCCCTTGTCCTGGTCATCCATCCCGTGAGTGCACCGGTCCGGAGAGCGCGGCGGCCGCTGGAGAAGCGAGAGGGGGGCGACGAGTCGGAACGCGAGCTCGATCTCAAGATCGGCAGTTACACCTACCGGATCGAAAGCGAGGGGTCGGGCGCTTCCGCCGCCCCGGGCATCCGCTTCCAGTGCATCGGCCAGCAGGACGGCCCAAACCTCGAATGCCCGCTGGATCTCGTCGAATACCCAGTGCTGAACGTCCAATGCCGCCTGGGCGACCGTAGGTGCGAGTACGGAGATCGCGATCCGAGGTGCCCCGGGAATGCGCCGCCCTGATCGCGCCTCCGCGTCCGGCCCCCGGCGGAGCCTCCGGCGCGGCCTGCCGGTCGCGGCGACGATCGGCCTGACCGCCGCACTCACGTTCGCCGCGGTCAGGACCGCCCACCTGCTGCATCTCGTACCGGCCGGTCCGCAGGCGACCGCGGCCCTCTCGTTGATCGTGGCGGCGGCGGCCGGCGGCGCCGCCGCGGTGGTCATGCTCCCGATCGGCAGGAGCCGTATCCCGCCCTCGCTGCCTCCGCTGATGTTCCTGGTCTCGGGGGCGGCGCTCCTCGGCCTGCACATCGCCTTCGTCGTCGCGCGACCCGACTCGGCGGGCAACCCCGTCGGATCGGTGCTGATCTCGTGGTCGCGCGCCGGGTGCGAGGGAGAGACGGTCGATTGCGCGGAACTGGATCCCGACGACTGCCTCAAGGGCCTCCTCTGGGATCAGACCCTGATCGACGAGTGCTGGGGCGGAGGACGCGTCTTCGCGGTGCGGCTAGCCCTCGCCCTGAGCGCGCTTCTCTGCAGCGCCGGATTCGGTGGGTCGGTCGCGACCGGCGTGGTCGCCTGGCGCACGGGCAAGGGCCGAGAGCCCGGCCCCCTCCGCCTCTTCCTCTGCTACCGCCGCGCCGACAGTGCCGCCTTCGTCGACCGCCTGCACGACCGCTTGAGCGAGCGCTTCGGCGCCGGCAACGTCTTCCGCGACGTCGAGGACATCCAGCTCGGCGGCGACTTCCGCCAGGCCGTCCGGCGCGCGCTCGCCCGCTGCGACGTCTTCCTGCTCGTGATCGGCCCGCGCTGGCTCGAGATGCGGGACGACGAGGGCGCCCGCCGCCTCGACCGCGCCGACGACCCGGTGCGGATCGAGATCGAGACCGCAATCGCCCGCGGCCTGCTCATCGTGCCGGTCCTGGTCGGCGGCGCCCGCATGCCCCGAGCCGACCAGATGCCCGCCGGCTTCGAGGAGCTGAGCAACCGCGCCGGCGCGGCGCTCCAGGGCGACCCGGCCGCCCCCGGCGACCCCGCGTTCGCCGCCTCGGTGGACGACCTGACCCGGCAGCTCGAGCAGGCGCACGAGTCGGAGCCGGCAGCCGGCTCGACCGATTGAGCCTACCGCCGGGCGCTTTACCCGCCTCGCCGCGGGCTCACCGGCAGACGTGTACTCTGGTATGTTCAAACGACGGGAGGCCGACCGTGCGCGCACTGAAGCTCACCGCCGAAGTGACCAAAGACCACAGCGTGCGCCTCGAGCTGCCCGAGAGCATGAGCGAGGGCCCAGTGGAGGTCATCGTCCTGGTGCCGGAACGCGATGATCCGGCCGCCGGACCGGCCGAAGGTACCCTCGACGAGTTCCTCTCCGGCATCGAGGTCGATCCGCGGTTCATCCGCTCGAAAGAGGAGATCGACGCGTACCTCGAAGCCGAGCGAGCGTCCTGGGAGTGAGCGGTGGGGAGCGGGTCTACCTCGATAGCTGCATCGTCATCTACCTCATCCAGGCTCCGCCCGAAATAGGCCGGGTGGTTCGCGAGGCGCTCAGGCCGCCCGACCGCGAGCCACCCCTGCTTCACGTCTCGGCTCTGACGCGCCTCGAGTGCCGCGTCTGGCCTCTGCGCCAGCGTGCCACGTAGCTGCCGGGCGGGACGCCGCGGAGCGACGTCCACCTGCTCGACGGCGCGGCCGGCGAAGGCTACGGCGCGTGCCGACGTTTCCGCCGGGAGAGGAGGGGCACCGGTGAGTCGCCGGTGAGGGAGGCCGGAGTGGAACGATTTCCCGACCTCCCGATATCCTGACACCCATGGAGGCGCGTACGATCCAGACTGCGCGGCCGCGGCTCGCTGACCCTTCCCGCTCGGATGCGGACGAGGCACCGGGCTGCGCGAGGGGGACCCTCTGACGGTGGTCGACCTCGGCGGCGTGTTCGTGCTGGCGCCGAAGCTCGGCGTCGTCGGCAAGCTTGCGCGCGAGATCGAGTCCCTGCGGCGCGAGTCCGGCCTGAGCCTGGACGAGCTGCTCACCGCCGTGCGGGAAGAGCGGGCTCGGCGGCACGCGGAGCAGGACGATCCGGTTGACCACGACCGGCGCTGCTGCACGCACCTCGGGGAGCTGGCCGGGCACGAGGAGGGGTGAGGCGCGCGAGCGGTATGATCGCCGCTCCGGGCCGCCGTGCCGGCCCGTCCGCTCCCCAGAACGACCCGTCGAGGTGCCATCGTGAAGAACGAAGGACCCTTCGTCAGCCGCCACGGGCTCGACGCGCTCGGCCTCGCCGGCTCGGGCACCGCGTACTGGAACCTGCCGCCGGCGCAGCTCTACGAGCATGCGGTGCGCCGCGGCGAGGCGCTGATCGCCGCGGGCGGGCCGCTGGTCGCCGAGACCGGGTCGCACACCGGGCGCTCGCCCAACGACAAGTTCCTGGTCCAGGAGCCCGCGACCGAGGGCGACCTCTGGTGGGGCGAGGTCAACCGGCCGATCGCGCCGGAGTCGTTCGCGCGCCTGCTCGGCAAGGTGCGGGAGCACTTCCGCGCGCGCGACCTCTTCGTCTTCGACGGCTTCGCCGGCGCCGACCGCCGCTACCGGCTGCCGGTGCGGGTGGTCACCGAGCGGGCGTGGCACAACCTCTTCGCGCGCAACATGTTCCTCGACACCGACGATGACGAGGTGATGGCCGGGTTCGAGCCCGGCTTCACGGTCGTCGACGCCTGTTCCCTCCAGGCCGACCCGGCCGCCGACGGCACGCGCAGCGCCACCTTCATCGTCGTCGACCTCGGGCGCAAGCTGGTCCTGATCGGCGGCACCGAGTACGCGGGCGAGATCAAGAAGTCGATCTTCAGCGTCATGAACTACCTGCTGCCGCGGCAGGGGGTGCTCTCGATGCACTGCTCGGCCAACTACGGTGAGGGCCACGACGACGTCGCGCTCTTCTTCGGCCTCTCGGGCACCGGCAAGACCACGCTCTCGGCCGACCCCCGCCGGACCCTGATCGGCGACGACGAGCACGGCTGGTCGGACGACGGCGTCTTCAACATCGAGGGCGGCTGCTACGCCAAGGTGATCCGGCTGTCGCCCGACGGCGAGCCCGAGATCTACCGCACCACGCGCAGCTTCGGCACCGTGCTCGAGAACGTCGTCGTCGATCGCGCGACCCGCCGCCTCGACCTCGACTCCGACGCCAAGACCGAGAACACCCGCTCGAGCTACCCGCTGTCGCAGATCGACAACGCCGACGCCTACGGAGTCGCCGGCCACCCGCGCAACGTGGTGTTTCTGACCGCCGACGCGTTCGGCGTGCTACCGCCGATCAGCCGCCTGACCGCGCCCCAGGCGATGTACCACTTCCTCTCCGGCTACACCGCCAAGGTCGCCGGCACCGAGCGCGGCGTGACCGAGCCCAAGGCGACGTTCTCGGCCTGCTTCGGGGCGCCGTTTCTGCCGCTCCATCCGGGGGTCTACGCCGGTATGCTCGGCGCCAAGCTCGCCCGCCACGGCGCCAACGTGTGGCTGATCAACACCGGCTGGACCGGCGGCCCCTACGGCACCGGCAGCCGGATCAAGCTCGCCTACACCCGGCGCATGGTCGACGCCCTCCTCGCCGGCGACCTCGACTCGGTGTCGACGGTCTGCGACCCGGTGTTCGGGCTGGCCGTGCCGGAGCGGGTCGAGGGCGTGCCGCACGAGCTGCTCACCCCCCGCCACACCTGGTCCGACCGCGCCGCCTACGACGAGAAGGCGCGCGAGCTGGCGGCGATGTTCCGCCGCAACTTCGAGACGTACGCCGACGGCGTGGGCGCGGAGGTCCGGTCGGCCGGGCCGCCGGGGGGCGGCTGAGCCACCCGCCGGCGCGCCGCCTGATCGCCGCTCCCCGCGCGGCGGTTGCTCTCGCCGCGCGCCGGGCTGCCGGCCGGCGGGTGCGCAGGACGCGCTGGCCTACTCCTCCCCGTAGTCGATCTCGACCCGCCGCAGCTTCCAGCCGGCGAGCGCGAGCAGCGCCGCCGCGAGCAGCAGCAAGCCGAGCACCGCAAGCCAGGGGGAGGGGGGCTCGCCGAGGAGCGCGAACGGGCCTTCGGCCACCGGCACCGGGCAGAGACCGCGCAGGTAGTGGTAGATCGTGATCGCCTTGAGCCCGGGGGGGAGCCACGGCGTGAGCGCCTCCCAGCCGGCGACCGCGAGCACGGGCATGATCGGGTTGCGGACGAAGAGCCCGAGCGCCGTGAACACCGCGCCGTAGCCGAGACAGCCGAGGAGCGCCACCGCCAGGTAGACGCCGAGGTGGGAGAGCCCGGGGCCGGCGGAGAAGAAGCGCTCGACCGCGAAGCGCTCGCTCGCGAGGAGCTGGGCGTGGGCGAGCGCGTAGGCGAGCGCGGTGCCGGCGCCGAGGAACGCGAACGCCACCGCCACGCCGGCGGCGAAGCGGCCGCCGAGCAGCACTTCGCGGCGCACCGGGCAGAGCAGGTAATGGTGGAGCGTGCGGTGGCGGACGTCGCGGCGGGTGACCCCGGCGAACACCACCACGCAGGCGAAGAACAGCACCAGCGGCAGGACGAAGCCCTGGTAGAGCCCGGCGAAGACGCCGGTGGTGTCGGCGAGCGCGGGCCCGCGGCCGACCGCGCCGCGCACCGCCCAGGCGATCGCCCACGGCAGCGAGGGGAGGAGCGCGAGGATCGCGAGCCCGAGCGCGCCCAGGCCGCGGAGCTGCTGGCCGCACTCGATGCGGAACGCCGCCGCGGCCTGCGCGGCGCGCCGGCGGAGGAGCGAGCCGGCGGGCGCGGCCGGAGCCGGGCCGGCGCCCGCGGTCGCCGTGTCGTCGACGGTCATCGCGCCTCCTCGATCAGGTAGCCGTAGACCGCCGCGGTGTCGGCGTCGGCGGGCGCCACGGCCTCGACCGCCAGCCCCTCCTCGAGCACGAGGCGGTTGAGCAGCAGGTAGAGGCGGTCGGCGTCGCGGGTGGCGAGCAGCAGCCCCTTGCGATCTTCGTGGAGCCGCACCTCGACCACGTGGTCGTGCTCGAAGACGCGCGCCGCGAGCCGCTCCGGGCGGTCGCAGCGGACCAGGATCTGGAGCGGCCGCTCGTCGACCTCGCCGCGCACCCCCTCGACCTCGCCCTCGGCGACCACGTAGCCGGCGGAGAGCAGCACCACACGGTCGGAGAGCATGTCGACCTCGTGCAGGATGTGGCTCGAGACGACGACGTGGAGGCCGGCCTCGGCCTGGCGCTGGAAGAGGTCGATCATCTCCGCGCGCGCCATCGGGTCGAGGCCGTTCAATGGCTCGTCGAGCACGAGCACCGCCGGCCGGTGGGCGATCGCGTGGGCGAGCTTGATCCGCTGGCGCATGCCCTTGGAGTAGCCGGCGATCTTGCGCCCGGCGGCGGCCTCGAGCCCGACCAGGCGCAGCACCTCCCAGGCGCGCGCCTCGGCCTCGGCGCGGGCGAGCCCGTGGAGGCGCAGGAGCGAGACCAGGAAGCCGAGGCCGGTCGAGCCGCGCGGGAAGCCGTCGTGCTGGGTGGCGTAGCCGACCAGCTTGAACAGCTCCTCGGGCCGGTCGGGGCCGACGCCGAGCACCGAGACCTCGCCGCGGCTCGGGCGCAGGAGCCCGGTCATCAGGTTCATGAGCGTCGACTTGCCGGCGCCGTTGGGGCCGACGAGCGCGGTGATCCCGGGCTCGAGCGCGAGGTCGACGCGGTTGATCCCGAGCACCTCGCCGTAGAACTTCGAGACCCCGGAGAGGCGGATCAGGCGGCTGCCGCCGGCGCCCGCGCCGGCCGCCGCGCTCACCGCACCACCTCGTAGGCGCGGAGCTTCTTGTGCAGCAGCAGCAGGCAGAACCCGGCGAGCGCGGCGAGCAGGAGCGCCGCGACCGGCAGCGGCAAACCGCTGGCGGTGCCGAAGAAGAGCCCCTCCCAGAGCGCGACGATCTGCTTGCCCGGGCTGACGACGTCGCCCCAGGAGGTGCGGAAGTTGAGGTTGAGGATCTCGCCCATCGCGCGCGAGATGAAGAAGAACCCGAAGAGCAGCGCCGCCGCCAGCAGCTTCCAGCGCACCCAGGCCGAGGCGGCGAGCGCGAGCAGCGAGATCAGGCCGATCCAGAGCGCCGAGCCGGCGACGATCGCCCCCAGGATGCGCAGGTCGGCGCCGGCGACCGGCTCCGGGTCGAGGCTCGCCTGGAGGCCCCAGAGCGCGGCGAGCGGTACGCAGGTCATCGCGGAGAGCAGGACGAGGAGCACCGTCAGCTTGCCGAGCACGTACTCGGCGCGCGAAAGCGGCCGCGCGAGGTAGAGCGCGAGCGCGTTGTCGGCGAGGTCGGGCGCGACCAGGCCGGGGCCGACGAACGCGGCGATCAGGAACGCGAAGACCCCCTGGAGGCGCAGGAAGTTGAAGAAGAAGCGGGCGTCGACCGGCGGCAGCGCGGTCGGGGCGATCTCCAGGGTCTCGAGCACCGGCAGGTTGTAGCGCAGGTAGGTGTAGACGAGCGCGACCAGGATCGGCGCGAAGGTCAGGGCGTAGAACGCGGTCAGGATCTTCGAGCTGAAGACCCGGCGCCGGCTCGCGCGCCAGACGACGAGGAAGCGCCGCGAGCGCGGCACCAGCGGTCCCTCGTAGGGGCCGAGGGTGCGGGCGAAGACGGTCATCGCGTCCGGCCTTTCACGGCTCGACCCCTCACGGCTGGCCCTCCATCGCGCGCAGGAAGATCTCCTCCAGCGAGTCGCGCTTGTAGGAGAGGCGCCGGATCTGCACCCGGTGCTCGGAGGCCACCCGGTACAGCTCGGCGACCGCCAGCCCCTCGGGGAGCACCGCCTTGATCCGCCGCGGGCGGCGGCCGTTGCCGGTCTGGGCGCACTCGGCGCCGAGCGCGCGCACGGCGGCGAGGAAGGCGTCCTCGGCGCCGCGCACCTCGAGCTCGAGGAAGCGCCGGTTGGCGCGCCGCTCGGCGGCGAGGTCGCGGTAGGCGGCGATCGAGCCGTCCTTCAAGACCACCACCTCGTCGCAGCAGCGCTCGACGTCGCGCAGCAGGTGCGACGAGACGATCACCCGCGTGTCGCCGGCGTCGCGGATGGCGGCGACGTGGCGCAGCATGCGCTCGCGCGCCGGCGGGTCGAGGCCGGCGGTCGGCTCGTCGAGGAGCAGGAGGCGCGGCCCGTGGACGATCGCCTGGGCGAGCTTGGCGAGCTGCTTCATGCCCAGCGAGTAGCTCCCGAGCGGCCGGTAGCGCGCCTCGCCGAGGCCGACGTGGAAGAGCGCCTCGTGGGCGCGCTCGAGCGCCGGCTCGGGCGGCAGCCCCGACAGCTCGGCCATCAGGCGCACGAACGCGACCGCGCTCATCTGGGCGACGAAGGCGTCGCGCTCGGGCATGTAGCCGATCGCGGCGCGGATCTCGCCGCGGTCGGAGCGGATGTCGCGGCCGAGCACGCGCGCGGTGCCGGCCGACGGCGGGTGGAAGCCGAGCAGGGTATGGAGGAGCGTGGTCTTGCCGGCGCCGTTGGGGCCGAGCAGGCCGATGCAGCGCCCGGAGAGCCCGCCGCTCAGCCCGCGCAGGATCGGCCGCCCGCCGAGGCGCACCTCGAGGCCGTCCAGCTCGACCACGGGGGCGATGCCGCTTGTGGGCTGGTGGGTGGGTTGGGTCATCTTCGCGCGTCCCGAGTGCATCCTACCGGCGAGCGGCCGGCCGGGTTTCGCTCCCGGCCGGCCGCCTGGACGGGCGGGTGGGCTCGGCGCTCAGTTCGCCTCCGCCTCGGCCGCCCCCTCGGCGAGCGCCCCGAGGCCGCCCATGCCGAGCAGCGCCCGGTAGCCGAGGCCGAAGGCGCCGCGCGGGGTGACGGCCGAGAAGCGGATCGCCTGCGCCTCGCCGTAGGCCACGGCCAGGGTCGGCTCGCCCTCGGCCGCCAGCTCGGTCAGCGCCTGTTGCTGCTCGGCGGTCATCTGGCCCGAGACGCTCCCGGCGGCGCCGAGCAGCGGCGCCAGCGCCGGCCCGAGGTGCTGGTAGAAGAGCGCCGAGAAGTTGGCGTGGCCGTCGGCCGGCACCAGCTCCCGGAACTTCGCCGACGCCGTCAGCGAGGCGCCGGCCGCACGCTGGTCGAGCGCGCGCGTGAGCATCGCCCGGCTCGGCGCCGCCACCAGGTAGCCGCCGCTGTAGAGGTAGTGCGCCTCGACCAGCTCGCCCCCGGTGAGCCGCCACGTCGGCAGCCCCCCGAGCGGCTCGCCCGCGGTCAGCGTCACCTGCTCGCCGTGCTCGTTGGCGCGGACGACGATCGTCTCCAGCGAGGACTGGAGCCGCGCCGGGTCGTCGACCTCGACGATCAGCAGCCACGACGGCTCGGGCACGAGCGGCCCGTCGACCGCCAGCGCGATCTCGCCGCCGAGCGCCGCCGCGAGGTCGTTGCGCAGGTCGAGGCCGATCTCCGCCTGCGCCTCGGCTAGGTCGCCGGGGGCGCCGGCGTCGACGGCGAGCGCCGTCGCGAGCAGGTCGTCGAACATCGCCTCCGGCTCCTTGAGCACGGCCGCGAACGCCGCCGAGGCGTCGGGCGAGACGTAGTCGAGCGCGCCCATCGGCGCCGGCTCGGCGAGCCACGAGGCCATGCCGCGCCGCGGGCCGCGGAACGACAGCTCGGCGCTGGTCTGGCTGCGCCCGCCGAGTCCGCTCCCCGCGGCGCCGTGGTGCTCGACGACCACGTAGTCGAAGTCGGCGAAGCCGAGCTGCTCGAGCGCGCGGGCGCGCTCGGCGCCGGACTCCTCGATCAGGGCGGCGAAGTCGCCGACGAACAGCCACTCCACACCGGCGGCGTAAGCCGCGGTCAGCCGCTCGTGGAGCGGGGTGCCGGGGAGCGCCGGCGCGGCGCCGGCGGCGGCGTCGGCGGCCGCGGCGAGGAGCGCCGGGTTCGGCGCCGCGATCATCAGCCCGTCGCCGGGCCAGACGAGCAGGCCGTCGCCCGCCGAAGGAGCGGCGTGCGGGTCGGCCACCGGCACGAGCACCGGATGGCCGGCCTCGGCCGCCCAGCGCGCCGCCTCCTGGTCGAGGTACTCCGCGAAGCCGGGGCGGACGACCTCGGCGAGGATCACCGGTCCGCCGCCGTCGAGGCCCGGCAGGTCGGGCACGAACGCGACCGCGACCTCGTCGCCGAGGTAGCCGCCGAAGTCCGACAGCGCGGTGATCACGCGGTCGAGGTGCTGCTCGGCGCCGGCATGCTCGGCCCACCAGGCGGCGAGCACCGGGCTGGTCGCGAGCTGCTCGCGGAACACCGCGTAGCCCTCGGCGAGCTGGCCGCTCAGGTTGGGCATGCCGATGAACGCCGCGGTCGCCGCCGGCGCGCGCTCGGCGAGCGCGCTCTCATAGCGCAGGCCGGGGCGCTCGACGCGCTCCTCGATCGCGCGCGACAGCGCCTCCAGCTCCTGGAGCAGCTCGAGGTAGCGGTCGTGGTGGCGGCTCCACGCGACCTCCTCGGCGACCGGCACCGCGGTCAGGCTGGCGCGGGTCGTCACTTGTTGGCCGGGGTGGAGGACGTCGACGCCGCCCCGCCCGCTCGCCACCCGCACCTCCCCCTCGATCACCGACACCCGCGAGCCCTTGACCCCGTGGTTGACGGCGAAGATGGTGCCGGTGACCGCCACCCGGCAGTCCTCGGTCGCGACGTAGAGGTGGCCCGAGCGGCGCTCGGCGGCCTCGACGATGACGCGGCCGCGGTCGAGCCGGACGGTGGTGTCGCGCCGTCCGCGGCCGACCGCCAGCTCGGTGCCGGCGGCCAGCTCGACCGCCGAGCCGTCGGCGAGGCGGACCACGGCGGCGGCGCCGCGCGCGGTGCGCACGGTCTCGCCGGCGGCCAGCTCGGCGCCCGGTGCGAGCGGCGT
>CAZNIX010000014.1:7482-25394 GCA_964573125.1 uncultured Thermoanaerobaculia bacterium | reverse complement strand
CCGCGCGGCGCCGTCGACGCGGAAGGCGACGAGGGCCGAGCCGCCGGGCGAGACCTTCCGCTCCGGCACGGAGGCTCCGGCACGGCCGGTCCTGCGCGCGCCGCTGGGCGCGGTCGCCGCCCCCGGCGCCTTCGCCTGGGAGCCGGTCGAGGGGGCGGTGAGCTACCGGCTCGAGCTGCTCGACGCCGCGGGCGAGATCGTCTGGACGGCGGCGACCGCCGAGACTTCAACCGCCTGGCCCGCCGACCTCCCCGTCCGCCCGGGCCGCTACTACTGGCGGGTGATCGCCGAGCTGGAGCGCGGCGGCTCGGCCGCCTCGGCGCTCGAGGACTTCGAGGTCGTCGAAGGCGCCGCGCGCACCGGGTAGTCCTGCAGCCTCACCGCCCTGGGCTCACGGGACGGTGCCCGACCAGGCCGAGGTGTCGCCCGACTCGAAACTGTCGGCGAAGAGGTAGGGCACGCGGCAGAGAACCGTCGCGGACATCGGCCACGCGACGGCCCCGGAAACTTTCCTGGCGGCGACCTCCCAGCCTTCGATCCCCTGCGCACCTCCGAGGATGGGCCGCGTCGAATAGATCGCGTTGCCGCTGGGTCCGATGAAGACGCCGCCCCCGAGGGCCAGCCGGTCGCCGGGGCAGTAGAGGCCGAGATGGTCGCGGAGGTCGACGCTCTGGTTCTGGGTGAAGCCCTCGATCCGCTCGATCGGGACCGCGGGCGCGCAGCTCACCTTGGCGTTGAGTATCCAGCTCGCGGCAGGGTTCGACGAGAAGCCCCGCGCCTCCCAGCCGGTCGCGGTCGGGGTGAGGACGTGCAGCCGGTGATCGGGCGAAAAGAGGAAGATGCCGCCGCCGCCGCCGATCGGCCCCTTCCCCTGCGGGCAGTCGGCCTGGATGAACTTGTTCTGGACGCTGTCGAACGGGGTCGAGACGTCGACCAGCTCGTAGCCGTCCACGGTGGCGCAGAGCACGACGACGGTGATCCCCCAGTTGGACGCCGTCGGCGTCTGCTCTTGCGCCAGCCCGAGCCAGCTCCTGGGCGGATCACCCTGGGGCTGGCTCTGGTGGACGATGACGTTCTGGCCTTCGTTCGTCGCGGCGCTCAAACCGACCCCGCCGCTGAACGCGATCGTCCCCGGCGGGCACTCGACCTCGAGCTGCTTGAAGTCCGTGCTGTCGAACGGGGAAGTCTCGGTGACGACCTGGATAGGGCCGATCTCCGCCCGGGCATCGCTTGCCGCCACCGCGACCACCAGCAGGGCGGGCACCACGTGTCGGCGTGCAACTTTCATCGGGGACCTCCTCCTCGCCCTGCTGGAGTGAGAGGCCGGCGCGGCGTGGTTTGCTCATGATCGCCGCTGGCCAAGACTCGACCTCGCGGCGAGCCGCGAACGCCGAGTAAGCACCACGGGGCGGTGCGCCACCTTCATCGTGCACCTCCTCCTGACGCTCCTGCTGGGGGTAGGAGGCCGGCGCCGTGCGGTTCGCTGACCGGCGGCACGACGGGCCGGCGCCCGGTGAGATACTCGCTCGGCATTGAGCCGACTTCAGCGACCGGAGACCCGCTCCGCCGTGCCGGCCCTTTCGGGGCTCGCCGTGGCCCTCGCGCTGGCCGCCTGCGCCGGGGGCGGGGCCGGCCTGGAGGTGACCCGCTGCGAGCCGTGGGGCGCGGCCGGGCGGGCGGGGATCGAGGCCGGCGATCGCCTGCTCGCCTGGCGGGCGGGCGAGGCGGCGGGCACGCTGACCTCGCCGCTCGAGCTGTTCCTGGTCGAGATCGAGCACGGCTTCGGCGAGGCCGTCGAGCTGACCGCGGTGCGCGGCGGCCGCGAGCGGACCGTCTCCGTCGAGGGGAGCGTCTGGGCGCTCGAGACCCGGCCGGCGGCGGCTCCGGCCGCACCGCCGGAGGACGCCCCGCCGGAGGTCATCGACGCGGCGCTCGGGCGCCTCCGCGACCATGCCGCGCGCGCCGAGGCCTCCGCTCCGCCCGTGCTCGCCGCCTGGTGGCGGCTAGCGGAGGCGGATCTCCTGGTCGAAGCCGGGCGATTCGACGACGCCGTGGCGGCCTACGCGCGCGCCCGCTCGCTCGCCGCAGATCCCCGCGGCCAGGCGGCCGTGGACGACTGGCAGACCCGGCGCTGGATCGCGGCGGCGCGGTTCGACGAGGCGGACGCCGCCGCGCGGCGGGCGCTGGCCGTGCGAGAGAAACTCGATCCCGAGGGCCCGGCGGTCGCCGCCTCCCTTCACCAGCTCGGCCGCATCGACCAGCGGCGCCAGCGCTACGGTGAGGAGCGCGGCCTCGAGCGCGCCGAGGCGATCCTCTCCCGGCTGCCGCACGGCGCCGAGCTGCTCGCGGGCGCGGTCAACATCCGGGGCGTCATGGCCTGGGGCCGGCGCGACCTCGACCTCGCCGAGAGCCGGTTCCGCGCGGCCGAGTCGCTGCTCGCCGAGCGGGGCTACGAGAGCCCGGAGCGGGCGCGCGCGCTCGCCAACCTGGGGCTGATCGCCGAGCTGCGCGGCGAGATGGGGCGCGCCGAGGAGCTGTTCCAGGCCGCGGCGGCGATGCACGAGCGCGCCGACCCGGGCAGCGAGGGCGTCGCGTACGCGTACAACTACGTCGGCGTCCTGGCCCGCCAGAAGGGGGATCTCGAGACCGCCCGGCGCCACTACGAGCGGGCGCTGGCGGCCTTCGAGAACGCCAAGCCGGAGAGCATCCAGACCGCCGGCATGCTCAACAACCTCGGCAACCTCGCGTTCGAGCGCGGCGAGCCGGCGGCGGCCGAGCGCTTCCACCGGCGGGCGCTGGCGGTGCGCGAGCGAGTGGCGCCGGAGACCATCGACCACGCCGCGAGCCTGCAGAACGTCGGCAAGGCGCTGCAGATCCAGGGCGATCCGGACGCGGCCGAGCCGTACCTGCTGCGCGCCCGCGAGATCAAGGCCCGGCTGGTGCCGGAGAGCCTCGACTACAGCAACGCCCTCACCGCCCTCGGCCGGCTGCGGCGCGACCAGGGCCGGCTCGCCGAGGCCGAAGCCCTCCATCGCGAGGCGCTCGCCGTGCGACGGGCGGTCGCCGGCGGCCGCTGGGAGTGGGCGGAGAACCTCTTCCTGCTCGGCGAGATCGCGCTCGAGCGCGGCGCGCCGGGCGAGGCGGAGCGGCTCTGGCGCGAGGCGGTCGGCGGCATCGAGCAGAACCGCGCGCGCATGGAATGGGACCCCGAGGAGCGCTCGGGCTTCGCCGCTCCGTTCCACCGCTACTACCGCCGGCTCGCCGCGCTCCTGGTCGACGACGGCCGGCCGCGCGAAGCCTTCGAACTGCTCGAGGGCGCCCGCGCCCGTGCGCTGCGCGGCCTGCTCGCCGCGCGCACGCCGCGTTCGCCGGCGGACCTGCCAGCCGAGCGCCTGGCCCGGCGGGACGCGCTCGGGGAGCCGCGCAGCCATGGCTTCGACGAGGTCGCGGCGGCGCTCGGCGACGGTTCGGTGCTGCTCGCCTACTCGGTCGCCGAGGAGGCGACGCTGCTGTTCGTGGTCGAGGGTCGCAACCCTCGTGGGCCGGCGGTCCATCGGATCCCGGCCGGCGCCGACGAGCTGCGCTCGCGGGTCGAGGTCTTCCGCGCCCTCGTCGAGCGCGGTCGCGAAGGCGGCGCGGCCGAGGCCGCGCTGATCGCCCAGGGGCGGTGGCTGTACGAGACCCTGTTGGCGCCCGCCGAGGACGCCCTCGCCGCCGCCGAGCGGGCGGTGATCGTCCCCGACGGCGCCCTGCTCGCTCTCCCTTTCGCCGCCCTCGTGCGCACCGCCGAGCCGGGGGTCGAGTGGCTGGCGGGCTGGCGGCCGGTGAGCCTCGTCCCCTCGGCCGGCGTCCTGGTGGAGCTGCGCGAGGCGGGCGAGCCGGGCGAGGCGGCGCGCCGACACCGGGGGCGGTCCCCGCTGGTCGCGTTCGGCGATCCGCGCTACGCCGAAGGCCGGGCGGCGGCGGGAGGCGCGGGGCTGGCGCCGCTGCCCGCGACCCGCACCGAGGTCTCCCGCATCGCGGCGCTCTTCCCCGGCAGCCTGGTCTACCTCGGCGCGGAGGCCACCGAGGACCGGCTCGGCGCCCTGCCCCCGCGGCCGGCGATCCTCCATCTCGCCGTCCACGGACTGCTCGACGAGCGCTTCCCGCTGGAGTCGGCTCTCGCGTTCTCCCCGCCGCCGACCGCGACCGGCCCGGCGCGCGCCGGCGGCTCGGAGAACGGCCCGCACGACGGCCTGCACGACGGCCTGCTGCATGCCTGGGAGGTCGCCGAGCGGCTCGACCTCGACGCCGACCTGGTCGTGCTCTCGGCCTGCGACTCGGGGCGCGGCCGCGAGCTAGCCGGCGAGGGGATCGTCGGCCTCGCGCGCGCGTTCCAGGTCGCCGGCGCGCGCGCGGTGCTGGTCTCCCAGTGGCCGGTCGCCGACCGCTCGACCGCCGAGCTGATGGTCCGCTTCTATCGCCACCTCGCCGCCGGCCGCCCCCAGGCCGCCGCCCTCGCCGCCGCCCAGCAGGAGCTGGCCGACGGCCTCGCCGCGCCCGCCGCCGGCGCCCTCGACGCCCGCCACCCCTTCGCCTGGGCCGGCTTCCAGCTCGTCGGCGACGGCGGCTGAGCTCCGCGACCACCGGGCCGCCGGCGACCCGGTGAGCAAATCCGCGCCCCCCCTCCTCTCTCGTCAAGTGGACGCCCGCAGGCACGGCCGCGGCCGGAGCGCGGACGGCCCGTATGGAAGGAGACGCGATGCAAGGATCGCTCGACGGAGCGTGCGGTGCGCGGAGGCCGGCCCGCGCGGCGGCAACCGTGGCTGCGCAGCTCCTCGCGATCGGGGCCGCGTGGGTACAGCCAGCGTTCCCGCCGACGTCCAATGACCGACGATCGGCGATTCGAACTGCCTGACGCCCGCATGCCCATCGCGACCATGGGAACCCGCGCAACCCAACGGAGCCGCCGGCCGATCCGGCGCCGGGCGGCCACCGCAGTCGCCGCCGTCGCCCTGGCCGCCACCGCAATGCCGATCGCGGCTGCACCGCCGGCCGCCGCCTCGGGCACAGCCGTCTACGCCGATCCGGCCGGCCTGTGCGCCGGTCTCACCCCGTGCTTCACCACGCTCCAGGGCGCGGTCGACAACGCCGCCCCCGCGCCGGCGACGGTCGGCCTCTTCCCCGGCACCTACGCCGAGAGCGTCGATCTCGACGCCATGGGCTCGGCCGCCGGCGGCGGGCCGGGCGACCTCACGTTGCAGGCCCTGGACGCGAGCGGGATGCCGGCGACGACCGGCGTCCTGATCGATCCCGGGGCGCTCGGCGGCCCCGGAGCGGGGTTCGGCCTCGCCGCCGGGCAGACGGTCCCGTTCGCCGGCGGCATCGCGCTCCTCGGCCTCGCCGTCACCTCGCCCGACACCGTCGGCGTCGCGATCCTCGACGCCCTCGGCGACGTCGAGATCCGGGATCTGCTGGTCGAGAACTGCGGCACCGCCGGCGCGGTCGCGTTCACCGCCGGCGCGCTCATCGCCACCGACGTCGTCGCCTTCCTCAACCAGGGCAACGGGCTCATCCTCATGGGCTCGGAGGCCACCGTCGAGGACGTGATCGCGCTGCGCAACGACGGCTCCGGGTTGGGAGTCATCGGCGACGGCCTGGTGACGGTGCGCCGGGTCCAGGCGGACGGCAACGGCGACCTCGGCCTCGGCGCCGGCTCCTGCACCCGCCTCGAGGTCGAGGACGTCACCGCCGACGACAACGACGAGGGTGGCGTCCAGCTCGGCGTCGGGCCGAGCCAGTGCGTCTTCGCGCGCGGCGGCGCGGGTCTGCTCTCTCCGCTCGAGCGCCCCGGCTTCGATGCGCTCCTCGACGATCCTCCCGCCGTCGCCCGACGCTCGGCCGAGGGCGGCGTGGTGCCGGTCGTCGCCACGGCGAGCGGGCTCTCCGCCGGCATCAACGGCGGCTTCGGCGTCGGTGTGATCCTCTCCGACGGCGGCACCTTCGTCGGCGGCGCCGCCCTCGAGAACGTCGTCGCGGATGGCAACGGCGGCTTCGGGCTCGCGGTCGGCGCCGAGACGCTCCAGCTCGCCGGCGCGTCGCTGACCGGCAACCTCAGCGGCCTGGTGCTCCTGGTCGGATCGGCGAGCGTCGCCCAGGTCACGGCCAGCGACAACACGGCCGCCGTGATCACGCCGCCGCGGGAGGGGGTCGGGGTCTACATCGGCGCCCCGAGCTCGTCGGAATTCGTCGATCTCGTCGCCGAGCGCAACGCGTTCGCCGGCCTGGCCCTCGACTCCGCGAGCGAGCTGCTGCCGGCGGCGGGGCCGTACCGGATCGCCGGCGGCCGCTTCGCCGACAACCCCTTCGGCATCGCCGCGGTCGGCGACGGCCTGGTCGACGTCGCGATCGACGGCGCCGAGGCCGCGGACAACGCCATCGTCGGCATCGCGCTGCCCAACCTCCGGCACGGCACGATCCTCGGCGCCACCGCCACCGGCAACCCGACCGGCATCAGCGCCAACGTCACCGCCGCCCTCGAGGTCCGCGAGTCCGAGATCGCCGCCAACCAGGAAGGCGTGACGCTGGTGGTCCAGGCCGGAGCGGCCGCCCGCGTCCACTGCTCGAACCTCCGCGGCAACCTGCCGGGCGCCGGCCTGCACCTGGCCGGCGGCGACGCCGCCGACGCCCGCGCCAACTTCTGGGGCGACCCCTCCGGGCCGACCCACCCGGGCAACCCCGGCGGGCTCGGCGACCTCGTGCGCGACGGCGCCAACGGCGGCGCCGGCGCCGTCGACTACTCCGGCTTCCTCGCCGCCGAGGCCACGCCCGGCGACTGCATCGATCCCATCGCCCTCGAGATCCCCGCCGCCGGCGGCGCCGGCCTGGCGCTGCTCGCGACGCTGCTCGCGCTCGCCGGCCTGGCCGCCTTGCGCCGCCGCGCCGCGGCGGCGGACTCCGCGTCACGCCGTCGCGAGGACCCGAGATGAGCCGCGACCGCCTCCCCCGCTCCACCCCGCACGCCATCGTCCTCGGCGCGCTGATGGCCGTGGCCCTGCCGGCTGCGGCCGGCGCAGCGACGTTCACGGTGGACCGCCTCGACGACGAGGTTTCGGCCATGGCCTGCCTCAACGCCACGCCCGACGACTGCTCGCTGCGCGGCGCCGTCCGCGCCGCCAACGCCGGCGCGGGCTCCGACACCCTCATCCTCCCCGACGGCCTCTACCAGCTCACCCTCGCCGGCGCCAACGAGGACTTCGCGCTCACCGGCGACCTCGACATCCGCGGACCGCTGACCATCCAGGCCGCGCCCGGGGCCCATCCAGTGATCGAGCAGACCGTCGGCGACCGCATCTTCCACAGCTCCGTCCTGTTCTTCACGGGAGCGGTCAGCCTGGTCGGCCCGATGACCCTCGCTGGCGGCACCGCCGCTGCCTCCTCGGGCTTGCAGAACGGCGGCTCGATCTACGTCTTCCGCAGCGGCAGCGTGACCCTGACCGACGTCACGCTCGTCGGCGGCGTCGCCCCGGACGACGGCGGATGCCTCTATTTCGCCAACCCGGCGAGCCCCGGGACCCTGATGCTCACCGGCGTCTCGATCGCCGGCTGCGCCGCGGGCAACAGCGGCGGCGGCATGTTCGCGCAGGTCGGCGACACCACCGTCACCCTGACCCGGGCGGTCATCGAGGGCAACCAGGCCGCAAGCTCGGGCGGCGGCCTGCGCCTCTTCGGCGGCACCGGGCCGGCGGCGACGGTCATCCTCGAGTCGATCCTCCGGGACAGCGCCGCCGGCGACCTGTCCGGCGCGGTGGCCCTCGGCGGCGGCGCCCACTTCGGATCGGTCCCGGTCGCGCTGCTGCGCTCGACCGTGTCCGGCAACCAGGCGGGCGGAGCCGCCGCCCACAGCGGGCAGGGGGGAGGCCTCTTCATCGAGAACAGCGCGGTGCTGATCCAGAACTCGACTCTCAGCGGCAACCGTACCCTGGGCACCGCCTTCGGGACGGGGAGCGCGATGGAGCTGTCGGGTTCGACGGTGGGCGTCGAGTTCTCGACCATCGTCGGAGTGGCGGGCCCGGCGTTCGAGTCGATCCGCTCGACCCTCAGCTCGACGCTCGATTCCGAGGCTTCGATCCTGCAGGCGCGATGCTTCGCGTCGTCCGGGGGGACCCTGACCTCGAGCGGCCTCAACGCCGAGAAGCCGATCGACGGCGCGGTGTCGACCACCTGCGGGCTGACCCACGTCAGCGACGTCTTCACCACCGAACCGCTGCTCCGGCCGCTGGCCGGGTACGGCGGACCGACGCCGACCCATGCGCTGCTCGAAGGTGCGCTCGCGGTGCTCCCGGCGGTGCCGGCGGATACCTGCAACGACCCGGTCGGGGGCCCGATCGACCAGCGCAGCGCGCCCCGCACGCTGCTCTTCTGCGAGCCCGGGAGCTACGAGCACGGCGCCGTGGCGCCCGGGCCGTGGATCTTCAGCGACGGCTTCGAGTCCGGCGACACTGCCGCCTGGTCCGCCGCCGTGCCGTAGCGAGGCGGGCGGGCAGCCTGGCGCCGTAGACGCCTCGGAACCCGAGTGCCGCTTGCGGTCACCCGGGCGCGGCCCCCGCCACATCGACGAAGTCCACGCTCAGGGTCCCCGGAGTTTAGATAAGTACGATTATGATAGCCGCGCTTCGCGATTCCGTCCATTGTCCCGGGCGCGCAGCCCCCCGGGAAGTGCATCTCCTCCGACGAGCTACGGCCGCGTCAGGCGTCTTCCCACCGCGGCGCGCGCTTTTCGAGGAACGCGGCGATGCCTTCGTCGGCGTCGCGCAGCTCCATCAGCTCGCCGAGGTAGGCGCGCTCGAGGGCCGGCAGGCGCCGCTCCAGCTCGGCGAGCAGCGGCCCGCGCGCGTGGCGGGTGACGAGGCGCAGGACGGCGGCCGACTTGGGGCGGACGTGCTCATCGAGCAGGCGCTCGGTCGCCGCCGCCAGCTCGCCGTCGGCGCACACGACGTTGACCAGGCCGCAGGCGTGCGCCTCCTCGGCGCTCATCCGCCGGCCGGTGAGGATCAGCTCCTCCGCCCGCGCGCCGCCGATCTTCCACGGCAGCGTGAAGCACGCGACCGGCGGGAAGACGCCGAGCGTGATCTCGGGGACCCCGAACGCGGCGCTCCGCTCCGCGACCACCAGGTGGCAGAACGAAACCAGCTCGAGCGCGCCGCCGAGGCAGAGCCCCTGGACCGCCGCGACCGCCGGCACGCCGCCCTCGGCGAGCGCCCGGAAGACGTCGTGGAACGCGGGCAGGAAGCCCTCCATCTTCCCCCTGACGTGCTCGGGCACGCTCGCGCCATAGGAGAAGTGCTTCCCCTCCGCCGCCAGGACGAACGCCTTGAGGTGGCGATCCTCCCGCTCGACGCGGATCGCCGCCGCAAGCTCGCGGCAGAGCGCGGTGTCGAGGACGTTGCCGGGCGGGGCAGCGAGCCGCAGCTCGCAGACCGCGTCGCGGCGGTGGATGGCCAGGCCCATGAGCTTCGACTCTACCGAACCAGCTCCTCCGGCGCTACGAGGCTGCGTTGCCAGCCTCGGCGGTCCGGCCGAGCGGTCGAGGGGACCTTGGAGTCGTAGCGATATGCTCTGCTCGCCCACAACCGACCGTCTGGCGCACCGCAGCCGAGTAACGACCCGATGCCCATTCTCGACACCGAGCTACTCTTGGCGCTCGCCCGCAAGAGGTACCCGGACTGGAAGGGCTTCGACCACCCCGCGTTCCGGCGCGACGAGATCGATTACAAACGGGCGGCCGCGGCGAAGGCATCCGAGCTGCTCGGGAGGAACGAGTTTCAGCGGCTGCTCGACGACGGGGACTTCGACGAGCTGATCAAGAGACTCGTCGCCGTCGCCAACGCCACGAACCTCCTGTTCCTCGGCGTTCCCCGCGAGGGTGATCTGTCGATCCTCCACCAAGAGGGCCTCGATAGAACCGCCTTCTTCCCGGCGCTTTCCGACCTGCTCCACGGCCCGGACGAAGGACTCGTCAGGTTCGGTCGGTACCTCGAGTTCCTGGACGGCCACGGCCTGGTGAGCAAGTGGACTTTCCCGACCTACTTCCTCTTCCTCCTTCACCCCGACCGCGAGATATTCGCCAAGCCGACCGCGACGACTGCGGTGATGGAGCTGCTGGGCTTCGAAGAGAGCTACGTGGGGAAGCCGACGCTCGGCAAGTACGAGCTCCTCCGCAACACTGCGCACCGCCTCAGAGAGGCGTTGTCCGAGCTTGGAGCGCGTGACCTGATCGATGTCCAGAGCCTCCTCTGGGTCGCCTACTCGGTCAACCGGGACACGCTGGTCTCCGATGCGAAGCGCGCCGAACTCGAAGGGTCTATCCAGGAGATGGTCGACAAATACCTGGAGACACCGGAAGGGCTCCGCCACCTCAGAGCCTATGGCGAGGAGCGGGAGCGGGCCGCGGAGAACTGGCGCCGCGTTCTGGAGGCTCGCGACGCCGGCCAGGAGATCACCGAGCTCGTCCTCGACCGACTGCTGCCCCACGCTGACACCGCGAAGGCCAGACAACGAGGTGCCTGGATCAGCCACGCTCCGGCCACGGCGGCGAACATCTGGAAGCTCTTCGAGAGCAAGCATTACGTCGATCCGGAGAGCTGGCCGTCCGTTGCACAGGCCATCGTCGACTTCGTGCATCGGTGCGTCGAAGATCCCGGAGATCTGGCCCGCGCCTGTGCTGAGTTCGTCGGCGGCCCCTTCAGCAAGGGCTTCCAGACCGGCAAAATGCTGACTCCGATCCTCGGCGCCCTGCGCCCCGACGACTACATCTTGTTCAACAGCAAGTCCCGGCTGCTGATCAACCACTTGGCGGGGAAGAGCCTGCGCCAGAGCCTGGAGGACTATCCGGAGGCCAACCGTCTGGGCCGCCAGTTGGTGGAGGAGCTGCAGCCCCACTTCGCCGAATCCGGCATCTTGGAGCGGCTCAGCCCGGCCGACGCCTTCAACGCGTTCGCCCACTGGATGGTGGCGGTGAAGAACTACCCCTTCGGCCAGCAGTACTGGAAGGTGGCTCCGGGCGAACAGGCCTGGCATTGGGAGGAGTGCCTCGCAGAGGGCTTCATCGGAGTGGGCTGGGAGGAGCTCGGTGACATCACCGACCTTTCGAAGAAGGAGTTCGACGAACGGCTGCTGGTGGCACTGGAGGCGCACCCGGACTGGACGAAGGGCGGTGCCAGCCAGGTATGGACGTTCTCTCGCATCAAGGAGGGCGACCGGATCGTGGCGAACCGGGGGACCTCCGAGGTGGTCGGCGTCGGTACGGTCATCGGGCCCTATTACTACCAGGAGGGCGCGACCTACGCCCACCGCCTTCCCGTGGAGTGGGACGACCCGACCCGACGTCGCGTCGACGAGGGCGGCTGGCGCCGGACCGTCATCAAGCTCGACCGTCAGAAGTTCGAAGCCGTTCAGGCGGCCGTGGTGCCACCGCCGCCCCCAGCGCCGGGGACCGATCGACCCGCCCTCCCGAGGGAGGCGTTCGACCTGCTGAAAGGGTTGACCGCGGATCCCACGAAGGACTTCTATCAGCAGCGCCGCGAGTACTTCGACCGGCACCTCGAGCGGCCGTTCCAGGAGCTGTTCCTCGAGATCGGGAGCCGGCTTCCCGAGCGGCTCAAAGAGATCCTCGAGACGGAGAAGGGCCTCTTTTCTCGCATCCCGAAGAACGACTTCGGGCGTGGCGGAGCATGGCCCTTCTACTGGGGCGCTTTCTACCCCTCCGGAGGCCGGCGCATCGAGGACGCCCAGCTCTATCTCGCGGCCCACCAAGACTCCATCGATTTCGGGTTCTCGTTGGGCGCGTACAGCAGCGCGGGATACGAGCGCTTCCTGGCCAACCTGCAGCGGCACCGCAGCGTTCTGCTGCGCATTCTCCCGGAGCATCTACCGCCCGGGAAGCTCGCCTTTGGCAACAAGGATAACGGCGAGTCCGTCAACGATCTCGCAGAGTGGCTCGCTCACCCCGAGATCGGGAGTCAGATATGGCTCGGGATGCCCGGGGAGGAGGTGATCCGGCGCTCGCGGGAGCAGCTCGCCGACGAGATCGCCACGACCTTCTGCGCTCTCTTCCCCTTCGTCCTCCTGAGCCTCCACGACGATCCGCTGTCGGCGATGCAGGAGTTCCTGGGCGAGGACGAGACGATCGGTCCAGGATCGAACCCGCCGTACCCGCTCGGCGATCTCGCCGAGGAAAGCGGTTTCCCCGAACCGCTGCTCGAACGCTGGGTCCGAGCCATCGAGCGCAAGGGACAGGCGATCCTCTTCGGCCCTCCGGGCACGGGCAAGACCTACGTGGCCCAGCGACTCGCCCGTCACCTCATCGGAGGACATGACGGCTTTTGGGATCTGGTCCAGTTCCATCCGGCCTACTCCTACGAGGACTTCTTGCAGGGCCTCCGTCCCCGACGGACCGGCGACGGCGGTCTCGTCTACGACATGGCCAAGGGCCGCTTCTTCGACTTCTGCGAGCGGGCGAGGAAGCTCAGCGAGGACGGCCGGGCGGTCTTGATCGTCGACGAGATCAATCGGGCCAACCTGGCCAGGGTGTTCGGGGAGCTGATGTATCTGCTCGAGTATCGCGACCAGCAGATCCCGCTGGCGGGCGGTGGCCCCTTCAGGATTCCCTCCAACGTGCGCATTCTCGGGACCATGAACACGGCGGATCGCTCGATCGCCCTCGTCGACCACGCCCTGCGGCGGCGCTTCGCCTTCCTGCGTCTCCAACCCCGGTTCGACGTGCTCCGGCGCTACCACGAGAGCCGCAGCACGGCGTTCGATCCCGAGGGTCTCATCGGCGTCCTCGGGCGCCTGAACGGCGAGATCCGCGACCCCAACTACTTCGTCGGGATCACTTTTTTCCTCCACGAGGATCTCGCCGACGAGGTCGAGGACATCTGGCGGATGGAAGTGCAGCCCTACATCGAGGAGTTCTTTTTCGATCGGCGACAGCGGGCCGAGGCCTTCCGCTGGGAGGCCGTCGCTGAGGAGATCCTGGGAGAAGCGTGAGCCAGTACCGGCTGTTGCGGCTGACGGAGTACCGCTCGGCAGAATGCCTCCCCGACGAGGTCGCCGAGGAGGAAGGGCGCTACCTCTGGGACAACCACCGCGACAAGCTGACGGTCGAACCGCCCACCTTTGCCACCGCCAACCGGTGGCGGTTGACCTCGAACGGTTGGGTCGGCTACCTACCCGTGTCGGACCGGCTCGGCCTCTCCCTGCAGCCCAAGGTGCCGCTGGCGAACGTCTTCCGGATGCTCGAGTACGCCTACCGGCAGGAGTTCGAGATCCCCGGCGACCTGTTCGACGCCGAGACGGTCGAGGACCTCTTCGAGCGCCTCGCCATGGTCCTCGCGCGCCGCGTCCTCGATCGTGCCCGCCAAGGCCTCTACCGGACATACGTCGGCGAAGAGGACGACCTGCCCTACCTGCGCGGCTCGCTCGACGTCGACCGCCACCTGCGCCGGCCGTGGGCCGCGCGCCTGCCCTGCCGCTTCGAGGAGCACACCGCCGACGTCGAGGAGAACCAGATCCTCGCCTGGACGCTCCACCGCATTGCCCGAAGCGGCCTCTGTTCGGACCGCACGCTCCCGACCATCAGCGGCGCCTACCGCACCGTGCAAGCCGTCGCCGACCTCCGACCCTTCGGCGCCGCCGCCTGCGTCGGCCGTCTCTACCACCGCCTCAACCAGGACTACGAGCCTCTCCACGCGCTCTGCCGGTTCTTCCTGGAGAACACCGGACCCTCCCACCAGACAGGGACGCACTCGAGCATCCCGTTCCTGATCGACATGGCGGCGCTGTTCGAGCGGTTCGTGGCTGCATGGCTTGACGAGCACCTTCCTGCGGGCTTCGAGGTCGGGAAGCAGGAGCACGTCCGCCTCAGCCCGGACGGCGAGCTGGAGTTCGTGATCGACCTCGTGCTCTACCGGAAGGAGCCTCGGGTGGCCGTCGCGGTGCTCGACACCAAGTACAAGATCCCCGACAAGCCGTCGACCTCGGACATCGCCCAGGTGGTGGCCTATGCCGAAGCCACGGGCTGCGGCCGAGCCGCCCTGATCTACCCTGCCCCGCTCCCGATCTCGCTCTCTGCTCGCGTGGGAGGCATCGATGTGCTGCCGCTGATCTTCGATGTTCGCGACGATCTGGAGCGAGGAGGGCAGGCTCTCTTGGCGACGCTGGCGCGCTGGCAGCATTGTCCGGAGGGAGAAGAACGGCCGTAGTCTGCGAAGGGCCGGGTTCAGGTGTCGCGCTTGACGTTCTGATGAGGTCGAGGGAATCGGCTCCCCCGTATCTCGGCAAAACGTCAAGCCTAGATCCCGACGGGCCACTTGACTTTTCGTTCTTCTATAGGGGAACATAGCCCCCCTTACTCGACGAAACGTCAAGTGGACACGCAGCGGTTTCTGACCACGCATCCCGTCTTCTCCCTCGCCGAGGCGCAGAACGTCCTGCGCCCGCCCGGTGGCTCGCGCGGGACCGTCGAGCGCCTGAAGTACTACCGGGAGAGCGGGCGGCTGAAACGAGTGACCCGCGAGGTCTACGCCACAGTGCCGCCGGGAGTCGACCCCGCGCACCATCGGCCAGACCCCTTCTTCGTCGCAGTGACGGTGCGCCCTGATGCGGTCTTCAGCCACCACAGCGCGCTCGAGCTGCTCGGCGCCGGCCACTCGACCTGGAAGCAATGCACCGTCTGGACCGAGAGCCGGCGGACGCCTCTCTCGCTCGACGGCGGCGCCGTTCACTTCCTCGAGCATCCGAAGCCGCTACGGGACCGGGACGCGACCCGCCTCGGGGTGCGCCGGGTCGAATGGCGGTCGCGGCTGCTCACCACCACCGGCCCGGAGCGGACCCTGGTCGAGGGATTCCGGAAGCCGTCGCTGGCCGGAGGCGTCGAGGAGCTCGTCGAATCCGCCGCCGGCTTCCCGGTGCTCGACCTCGATCTCCTCGAGCGCCTGCTCTCTGTCTACGACACGCGGTACCTGTGGGCAGCGAGCGGTTGGTTCCTCGAGACCTACCGGGAGACCTTCCACGTGCCGGAGGCCCTGCTCGCCCGCTGCGAGCAGCGGCGTCCCGCCTCGCCGCAGTACCTCATGCGCGGCAGCCGCGGCGGCACCTTCAGCAAGCGTTGGAATCTCGTTTTGCCCTCGACCCTCACCGTGAGAGAGCCCGATGAGCGTGTCGGCTGAGTTTCTCGATCGCTGCGCCGCCGAGACCGGGTTTCCTCCGGCGACGCTGGAAAAGGTGATCCGGCTGGGCGAGCTGGCCGGCGACGTCGGCCGACATCCCTTCCTGGGTGACGCCCTCGCCCTCAAGGGCGGCACGGCCCTCAACCTCCGCCTGGAGGAGCCGCCGCGCCTGTCGGTCGATCTCGACTTCAACTACATCGGCTCGGTCGATCGGGAACGGATGATCGAGGAGCGCCCGAAGGTCGAAGCCGCCGTCGAGGAGCTCGCGCGGCGACGGAGCTACCGATCCAGCGCTCGCGTGACGAGCACGCCGGTCGCAAGCTCTACCTGCACTACCACTCGGCGGCGGGCCCCGTCGATCGGATCGAGGTGGACCTCAACTTCCTCTTCCGGCAGCCGCTCGGAGAGGTCCGGAGGCGGGAGCTCTGGCAACCAGGCGGCTTCGACCGACCCCGGGTGCCAGTCGTCAGTCTCGAGGAGTTGGTCGTCGGGAAGCTACTCGCGCTGGTGGACCGCACTGCTGTCCGGGACGCCTTCGACGTCACGAGCCTGCCCGAGACGGCGGCCGCCACCCTGGCTTCAACCACCCTGCGCCCGCTGTTCATCGCCCTGTCGGCAACGCTGCACCAGCCGCTCACCGAGTACGATCGGACTCGACTCGATCGGATCACGGACGAGATGGTCGAGACTCAGCTCGCGGGGACCCTCACGGTCGATCTGCGGTACACCGCCACCGAGCTCCGAGACGGTGCCTGGGCCGTCGCAGGCCCCTTGCTCGATCTCGAGGACGCCGAACGGGAGTACGTGCGAACGGTCAACGAGGAGGGCCTCCTGCGGCTCGACCTGATCTTCGAGGATGCCGAGCTCGCGGAGCGGCTCGAGCGCCACCCTGCCCTCCTCTGGAAGGCTCACAACGTCCGGGAGTGGCGTGCCCTGAATCGCTAGGCGGGAAGCGATCTGGCCTCGTCGGCGGTCAGCCTGCCGCCGCGGCGGCCTCCGCCGCCGGGGCCGGCACCCGCCCCTCCTGCTCGAGCCGCACGAGCCGCCGGTAGCCGAGCAGCGCCGCGCCGAGGGCGCTGGTGAACTGCACCAGCTCGCCAGGTGGCACGTTGACGCCGTCGCCCAGCTCCTTGCGGATCTCGTCGACCATGGTCGGGAAGCGCAGGATGCCGCCGAGGAGCGCGTACTCGGGCTCCATGCGGACGCGCTTCATGAGCTGCACGGAGCGGCCGACCAGGGAGAGGATCGCGCCGTGCATGATGTCGGCCGGCGCGCAGCCCTGGGAGAGGTGGTTGATCACTTCGGACTCGGCGAAGACGGCGCACACGCCCGAGATCGGCACCGCCTGCTTCGAGGTCGCGGCGAGCGGGCCGATCTCGTGCGTCTCGTAGCCCATGTAGCGGGCGGTCTTCTCGATGAAGGCGCCGGTGCCGGCCGCGCACTTGTCGTTGAGGCGGAACGAGCGCACCTTGGCGGCCTCGTCGAGGCGCGAGGCCTTCATCGTCTGGCCGCCGATGTCGAGGACCGTGCGCGTGGCGGGGAAGAAGAAGGCGGCGCCGCGCGCCGCGGCCGTCAGGTCGGTGACCTTGACGTCGCGGAACGGGACCTGGTTGCGCCCGAAGCCGGTGGCGACGACGTAGCGGACGTCCCCCTCGGCGACGCCGGCCTCCGCGCACGCCTCCGCGAACACCTTCTTCGCCACCTCGGGCAGCCGGAAACCGGTGCGCGCCATCGCGCGGCCGAGGATGCGTTGGCCGTCGGCGAACACGATCGCCTTGGCGTAGGTCGAGCCGAGGTCGATGCCGGCGGTGACGATCATGACGCGGCTCCGGCGCGCGCCGGCGCCCGGCGCGCGTGGATGTGGTCGAGGGCGAAGAGCGCCGCGCCGAGCGCCCCCATGTAGTGCGCTTCGGGGCTGACGTTCAGCTTGACGCCCAGCCCCGCCTCGAGCGTCGCGATCATCCCGGCGTTCTTCGCCACGCCGCCGGTGAACGTCACCTCGGGCTCGATGCCGACGCGCCGGAGCAGCCCGATCGAGCGCGACGCCATCGACTGGTGGACGCCGAGAAGGATGTCCTCGACCTTCCGCCCCTTGCCGAGCCAGGACAGGATCTCCGACTCGGCGAAGACCGTGCAGGTGGTCGAGATCTTGACCGCCCGCTCCGCGCGCAGCGCGGTCGGGCCCAGCTCCGCGAGCGGGATCTCGAGCGCAGTCGACGCCGCGCCGAGGAAGCGCCCGGTGCCCGCCGCACACTTGTCGTTCATGCTGAAGTCGCCGATCTCGCCGTGCTCTCCGACGCGGATCGCCTTGGTGTCCTGGCCGCCCATGTCGAGCACGGTGCGCGTGCGCGGGAACATGTGCACCGCGCCGCGCCCGTGGCAACTGATCTCGGTCACCTGCGTGTTGCCGAACGTGACCTTGTAGCGGCCGTAGCCGGTGCCGATGACGTACTCGACCTCCTCCTCGCGCACGCCGGCGTCGGCGATCGCGGTCGCGAACGCCTGCTGCGCGGCCGCGATCACGTTGGCGCCGGTGTCGGTGAGCGCGCGGCCGACGATCCGCCCGGACTCATCGACGAGGACGGCCTTGGTCTGGGTCGATCCGACGTCCACCCCTGCGCCGTAGGCCATGGCTCAGTTCTCCTCAAGGGGGGCTGTTCCAGCCCCCCTCCCCGCGGGAGTGAATCCCGCGGGGCCCCTCCC
>CAZNIX010000014.1:0-7472 GCA_964573125.1 uncultured Thermoanaerobaculia bacterium | reverse complement strand
GGCCTTCCGGCCGCCGCACACGCGCCCTTAAGGCGCGCGTAGTCCGCTCCATTGAAGGTCGTGTCCTTCACAGGCTCTCACCCTCCGGCCACCGCTTCGCGCTGGCGCCGTGCGGCCAGGCCCTCGAAGAAGGCGTCGGCGCGGTTCTTCATCTGCGCCTCGGAGACCACGCGCCGATCCATCATGTCCGATTCGATGAACAGGCTCGGGACGTCGCGCGCCGCCATCAGCGCGCGCCGGCCGTCGGCGAGCCCGGTCGACACCGTGCGGCAGCTCTTGATCGGGTGGTAGACGACGCCGTCGATTCCGAACTCGTCGATCATCTCGCCGATCACGCGGTCGTTGAGGAACATGCTGTCCATGGCGTCGCGCACGCTCAGGAGCGCCCCCTCGGCGAGGCTTTCGAGCGGCCGCCCGAGGTCGAACTGGAAGCCGCGATTGGCGCCGCCGGAGGCGAACCAGAGGTAGGTCGAGCAGACGAAGCTGCCGCCCCATTCGGTGAACAGCTCGTTGAAGCGACGGAAGATCGGGTAGCACGGCACGCCGACGAAGACCAGCCGATAGGTCTCCTCGGTCACCGTGCCGATCCCCTCCGCCTTTTTGTAGGCCAGCTCCTCGGCCAGCTCCCTGAAGTAGCGGGCGCCCGCCTCGCTGGCGCGCAGGGCGTTGGAGACGCCGAGGTAGATCGTCGCGTCGGTCAGCGCGTTGAAGACCGCCGGCCGGCCGCGGTTGAGCTCGAGGATGCGCGACCAGGCGCCGTTCATCTCGTTCGACCACGCGAGGTGTTGGCGCAAGCGGTCGATATCGAAGCGCTTGCCGGTGACCTCCTCGCAGACGCCGATCAGCTCGCGGATCTGGCCCTCGACGTAGCGCCGGTCGTTCTCGAACTCGCGGCTCCCCGGCTGGCTCTTGCGGTCCGCGCCGCGGGTGCCGGGGACGTCGAGCGTGAACACCCGGGTGCCGTGCATGCGCTCCCAGATCTCGGCCCACTTGATGTAGGTGTTGCAGGCGTTGGTGAGCACGGCGAGCGTCGGCCGGGGGATGCGCCCCATCGGATGCTCGCCGCGGCGGAGCTGCACCGCGACGTCGGCCTTTACGTAGCCGCAGATGTCGGGGCTGTAGCCGTAGTCCTCCGCCTCGTCGAGCAGCTCGTGCGCGACGTGGCGCACGGCAGTCTGGATCGAGTTGATCTCGGGAAAGACGACCGGCAGGTCGAAGCAGCGGAGGATCTCGGCGAACGAACCCATGACGAAGACGTAGGCCGCCTGGCCGCCCGCTTTCGCGGTCGAGTCCAGCTCCTCGAACCACTGCCGCACCAGGCGGGAACCCTCGCTGTTGCCGCGGCCGACGATCGTCTCCTGGTTCATGGCGGCTGGCCCTTCCTAGGCGAACATCAGGTTCTCGACGAACGTCTCGAGCTGGATCTCGAGCGCGTCGAAGCTGGTCATCGTCTCCTGGAACTCGGTGACGAAGTAGGGGATGCCGTGCTCGTCGAGCGCGCGCGTGTAGGCGACCTGCTCCTCGAGGCCGGGCTCGCACATCTTGGCCGCGGCGACGATCGCCGCCTCGGCGCGCGCGTCGCGGATGCGCCCGAGCAGCATCTTCTCCTTGGGCTTGCGCAGGTCGTGCTGGACCGGGCTGTAGGAGGAGCGCTCGAGGTAGGCCTCGGCGAGCGCGGCGACCGGGTCGCCCGCGGCCGGCACGTCCGAGGTGATCCAGCGCAGCCCGATCAGCAGGTCGTCGTCGACCAGGTAGCACGACTGCCCGATCATGCGGATGAGGTCGAGCGGCGGCTGCTCGCAGAACCCGCCCTCGAAGACGACGCGGATGCGGTCCTGCCGGCGCGCCGGGCGCTCGGCGAGGCGCGGCAGTACCCACTCGAGCAGTTCGTTGTGCTCCTCGCGCGGCAGGAGGCCGGCGAGCCCGACGAGCACGTAGGCCTCGTCGGCGCCGACCCGCCAGGGCGTTTCGCGCTTGAGGTCGTACAGCTCGCGCAGCAGTTGCCGGTTGCGGTTGAAGACCGCGATCGAGCGCCGCAGCTCGTCGTCGCTCACTTTGCGGCCCGCGACCTGCTCGAGATCGGCGAGCACGCGCCGGTACTCGTCCGCGAGATAGGCCGGCGCGTGGGCGGAATTGGCGTTCTGCGGCAGGTAGAGGATCTGCGCCGGGTAGCTCGCGTTGCGCGCCCACACCGCGGCGAGGTTGCGCGCGGCGTCGCAGATCGGATGGCTGACGAAGAGGTCGAGCGGGAGCCGGTTCGAGAGCGCCAGCTCGAGCGAGGTCTTGATGATCGAGCACAGGTAGGAGCCGAAGCGCGACTCCGCCTGCATGGCGTCGATCGCCGCTCCGCGCACCTTGACCGGCAGCAGGCCCGCGGCGTGGGCCAGCTCCTCCGGGAAGTAGACCTGGAAGTGGCCGGCGACCTTGCCGCCCGCCTCGCGCCAGCGGCGGACGGTGGGGAACGAGGCGTCCTCGTACAGCTCCCGGCACTCGTAGAGCGCGTCGTCGAGCGACTTGCCGCGCCAGGCGTCGAAGACCGGGGCGGTCATGACACGTGCTCCCGGACGTGCGGCGAGATCTCGCGGATCAGCTCGTCGTCGAACGGCCGGCCCTCGGCGAGGCGGCGGCGCAAGAGCAGGAAGTCGACCTCGCGCTCGCCCTTCGGCCCGTAGTGGAAGGCCGGGAAGCCGGCCTTCGCCTCGGCGTTCATGTTGAGCGCGAGCCAGGCGCGGTTGCTCTCGCGGTTGCGGTGCCAGTGCTCGAGCTTGTGCTTGCGCATCGACTCGATCGTCTTGGTCGTGCAGTCCGGCATGGTCAGCGCGAGCTTCCAGGCCAGTTCCTCGACCGCCCGGTCGAGGAGCGCGAAGTCGACCGCGCAGCGCGCCGTCCGCTCCTTCGCGGCGGCGCGCTCGCTCCCCTCCCTGAACTTGCCGTGGACGATGCGGCCGAACTCGTCGGTGAACCGCTCGGTCACCACCTGCGGGTTGGCGATGAACCGCCCGTTCTCCCTGAGCACCGGGACCACCTCGTTGACGAGGCCGATCCGGTACGCCTCGTGCGCGCTCCACATCTCGCACAGCGTGGCCGACTCGATCGCCCGCGCGAACCCGACGTAGACCGGGAGGAAGTCGGTCGAGCCGCCGTCGGGCGCCGAGCCGTGCTTCGGCCCCGCCTGCCCGAACGTCGCGGTGTCGGCCGCGATCGTGAAGTCGCACGCCATGCCGATCTCCTGGCCGCCGGCGACGCGCAGGCCGTTGACGCGGTTGATCACCGGCTTGTCGCATTCGAGAATCGCGGTCACCATGTCGTTGAACAGGCGCATGTACTGGCGGTACTCGAGCGGCCGGCCGGCGTAGACCTCGGCGTACTCCGCGGTGTTGCCGCCGGTGCAGAACGCGCGGTCGCCGGTCGCCGTGAAGACGGCGCACACCGCGTCGCGCTCCATCGAGGCGCGGCGGAACGCGAGGATCGTCTCCTTGACCATGTCGGTGGTGTAGGAGTTGAGCTGGCGCGGGTTGTCGAGCACGATCCAGGCGTTGACCAGCCCCTCGACCGGCTCGCCCCCGGGCCGCCGGAGGGGCCGGCGCTCGTAGCGGACGTGCCGGAACTCGTAGTCGGGGACCAGCTCGTGGTTCTTCAGCATGGCTAAGCCTCGAAGTCCGGGATGAGGACGGGACGCCGCGCGTGGTGGTGCGCGCGCAGGAGATCGTTGAGCCGGCTCATCGGCTGGCGCTCGAGGAAGGGCTCGAGCTCGAGCTTGCCGTCCGCGATCAGCCGCAGGATGGCCGGGTAGTGCTCCGGCAGGCAGCCCCAGTTGCCGAACGCGGCGGCATCGAACGCCATCAGGTTGCTCAGGCGGATCGAGATCTTGTCGAGCGTGAAGCCGACGACCGCGAGGGTACCGGCGTGGTGGAGCAGCGAGTACGCGGTCTCCTGGCCGGCCGCGGTGCCCGAGCACTCGATCACGATCCGGCCGTACGGCGGCAGCCCGTGCTCTTTCTCGTAGCCGGCGATCGCGGCGCGGATCGCCTTCGCGTCGAGCTGCTTGGCGTCGAGCGTCAGGTCGGCGAACCGGCCGAGCGCCGACAGCCGCTCGGGGTCGACGTCGATCGCGGCGACGTGGGCGCCGAGCGCCTTGGCCACCTGGACGCCGAACGTGCCGACGCCGCCGGCGCCGACGACGACCACCATGCTCCCCGGACTCGTGCCCGCGCGCAGCACCGCCTGGTAGGCAGTCGACACCGCGTCGGCGACGATCGCGAGGTCCTCGACGTCGGCGGTCCCGTCCGGCACCGGGCAGAGGAAGCGGCCGGGCACCACGACGTGCGACGCGAACCCGCCGTCGAGGTCGTTGCCCGGCATCTTCTGGCGGCGGCAGACGTTGCCGCGGCCGCGCCGGCAAAGGTCGCACTCGCCGCACGGCATCACCGCCGGCACGATGAAGGTCCGGCCGACAAGGTCCTCGGCGCCGGGGCCCGCCGCGACCGCGTCGCCCACGATCTCGTGGCCGAGCGTGAGCGGCAGCGGCGCGTTCGGGCGCACGCCGCCGTAGAGGAACCCGACGTCGGTATGGCAGAGGCCGCACGCCCGCACGCGCAGCAGCACCTCGCCCGGCCCCGGGTGCGGCAGCGGCGCCGCGACCAGCCGCAGCGGCTCGCCCGCCTCGACCATCCGCCAGGCATGGAGCGTCGCGGGCAGGGGCGCGCCGTCCTCGAGAGTCGCCACGACCGCTCGCGCACCGGCCTCCATGATCCCGCCTCCTATGACCCGCTACCCTCCCCCATCCCCGGCGCGCGCGCCAACCGTCTTCGGGTGGGCGCCGCCCCGTCCCGAGGGGTGGGGCGCGCCTCCCGTCGTGGCCGGGGACCGCGGCCCGCGGGGACGGGCGTCCCGCGCCGCCGGGTCTAAAAGCCGACGCGCAACCCCAAACTGACGTCCCGCCCCGGCAGCGGCGCCGCGTCCTTCAAGAACGAGACGTGGTTGCGCGCCTCCTCGTCGGTCAGGTTGCGGCCGCGCAGGATGACGTCGGTCACCGTGCGGCCGAGCAGCAGCCGGTAGGAGAGCGCGGCGTTGACCAGCGTGTAGCCGCCGGTCGGGGTCTCGTTCTCGGCCACCCGGTCCTGCTCCTCGGCGCGGATCCCCTCGACCGTGGCGCGGAACGGGCCGTGGTGGAAGTCGAGCCCGAGGTGCGAGGTCAGCGGCGGGATGCGCGGCAGGTCGCCGCCCGCGGTCAGCTCGGCGCGCACCAAGTCGGCGCCGAAGCGCAGGTCGAGGTGGGCCTCGCCGACCTGGACCAGGCGCCCGACCGCGTCCAGCTCGGCGCCGTAGAACTCGGCGTCCGCCTGCTCGAAGCGGATCACCTGCAGGCCGTCCTCCTCCTCGCCGGTGAAGGCCTCGAAGATGTAGCCGTCGAACCGGTTGGCGAACAGGTTGACGACCCCGGTCAGCCTTCCCGTGCGCTTGCGCAGCGAGAGATCGATCCCGAGGCTGTCCTCGGTGTCGAGCGCCGGGTTGCCGATCTCGAACGCCCGGGTGGCGATGTGCGGGCCGTCGGCGAACAGCTCGGTCGCGGTCGGCAGGCGCTCGGAGCGCGCGATCGAGGCGCCGACGCTGTAGTCCTCCGAGGGGTCCCAGACCAGGCCGAGCGAGCCGCTGATCCCGTCGTCCGAGCGGCCGGCGGCGCCGCCCTCGGGCTCGACGTCCTGGCGCTCGAAGCGGCCGCCGAACTGGAAGCGCGTGCGCTCGTTGACGGCCAGCTCCTCGAACGCGAACACCGCCCACGAGTCGGTCACCGACGGCGGCACGAACGCCTCCTCGCCGATCGCCGCGAAATCGGTGCTCGCGGCCTGGGCGCCGAGCGAGCCCGAGAGCCGGCCGCGGCGCTGCTGCACCAGCTCGAGCCGCCCCTCCCACGAGTCGTTGGTGAAGCGGGTGCCGACCTCCGCGCCCTCCAGCTCGACGTGCTCGTAGTCGGCGACGCCGAAGCGGTACTTGACGCCGCGGAACAGACCGCCGAGGCCCCCCCAGTCGCCGAGGCCGCTGTACTCGCCGCGCAGGTCGGCGCGGCGCTGCTCGAGGTCGATGCGGACGGGACCCTCCTCTCCTTCCTCCCCGCCCTCGCCTTCCTCGCCCTCCTCGTGGTGGCCGCCGGGCACGCCGTAGAGGGTGTCGAAGCCGCTGACCGAGACGCCGATGTAGCTCTTGTCGCCGATCCAGGAGATGCCGAACGCGCCGGCCTCGGACTCGAGCGCGCTGTTGGCGAGGACGCCCGCCGGACCCTCCTCCTCGTGCTCCTCGCCCTCTTCGCCCGCGTGCGCCGCCTCCGACTCGGCGCGGCCGGGGATCTCGTAGTCGTCGGTCTCGCGCCTCAGGAAGTCGGCGTGCCAGGCGAGCCGCCCGCCGCCGCCGCCGAGCGAGGCGGCGCCCGAGCGCTCGTCGGCGACCGTGCCGCCGGAGACCTCGACCTGACCGGTGATCGGCTGCGAGGGGACGTAGTTCGGGATCCGGCCGTCGAGCACGTTGACCACGCCGCCGACCGCCGAGCTGCCGTAGAGCAGCGTCGCCGGGCCGCGCAGGACCTCGATCCGCTCGGCCGACAGCGGGTCGACCGAGACCGCGTGGTCGGGGCTGGTGTTCGAGGCGTCGGCGCTGCCGACGCCGTCGGAGAGGATGCGCACCCGGTCGCCGCCCAGGCCGCGGATCACCGGCCGGCTGGCGCCGGGGCCGAAGTAGGTCGAGCTGACGCCGGGCTCCTCGGCCAGGGTCTCGCCCAGGGTCGCCTGGCGGCGCAGGTCCAGCTCCTCGCCGGACAGCACGCTGGTCGGCTGCGCCACCTCGAGCTGGCTGCGCGGGTCGGCGCTGGCGGTGACGAACAGCTCGTCGGAGAGCGTCGCCACGTCGAGTGCGACCTCGACCCGGGCGGTCTCCCCGGCGGCGACCGTCACGCGCGCGACGCCGCCGCCGAGGGTGGCGCTCTGGACCTGCACCAGGTAGTCGCCCGGCGGCACGCCGTCGAAGCGGAACGTGCCGTCGGCGGTCAGCGGGGTGCGCCGCCGGAGATCGACGAGGATCGCCTCGCCGGCGGACGCGCGGTGGCCGTGGGCGTCGGCGGCGGCGCCCTCGATGGCGCCCGGCGCCGGCGCGGTCGGAGCTGGAGCGTCCTGAGCGGCCGCGCCGGACGCGCCGGCCGCGAGACAGAGGATGAAGAGCGTGGTCTTGCGGAGCATTGTCGTTTCTCTCCCGGCCCCTATTCGGGCCGTCGTTCGGGATCCCTCGGCCTGCGCGCCGCCGGAGTCCACGGCGGAACGCACGATGTCGCCGCCCCGGCGTGGGCCGACGGCGGCGGCGCGGCCGCCTCTGGCGAGGCGGCGCCTGGTGAAGAGGGACTAAGCGAGGAGAGAGGGCGGGGCGCGAGCGCGCCGAGGCCGAGCGTGCGGCGGGAGGAGCGCCGGATCGCCGGCCGCCGGCAGCGG
>CAZNIX010000013.1:0-26318 GCA_964573125.1 uncultured Thermoanaerobaculia bacterium | reverse complement strand
CGACCGCGCCCGCCTGGCCGCCGACGCCGACCCGCTGGTGCGCTGCGCGGCGCTGGCTCAGGCCCCGGATGTAGGATGGCCGAGATGAGATACCGAGTCGCACTCCGCCGAACCGAGGAAGGCTATAGCGTCTCTGTGCCGGGCTTGCCCGGTTGCTGGTCGCAGGGTGCCACCGAGGCCGACGCGCTCGACAACATCGGCGACGCCATCCGCGAGTACCTCGCCGTCGTCGCGGAGCAGTCCGAGGGCGTCGACGTGCGAGAGGTCGAGGTCGCCGGCTAGCGGTGCCGAAGATCCCGGGCGTCTCCCACGAAACCCTTCCGGCCGCGCCGACATTCCGCTCTAGACACCGATCAGGGAGGGGGGGACATGGTGAGGAGATCGGCTCTGTTCGCACTGCTGCTCCTGGCGGCGGCTCCGGTCGCCGGCGAGGAGCCCCGGTTCGGCAAATGCAGCGCCGCGATCGCGCACTGCAGGTGGTGCGGGTGTAACCCCGACGCGCCGCAAGCCTGGTGCACCCTCTGCCAGTCCGGCTACACCCTCAACCAGCGACGGACCGCCTGCGTGCCGATCGGTGGCGGTGGGGGCGAGGACGCCGCCGGCGCCCCCGGCGGCCTGCCCACCTGCAGCGAGGTCATTGCGAACTGCGCACTCTGCGGCTGTGATGGGCCGCAGTATTTCGGATGCGTCGAATGTCGCGCCGGCTACGGCCCGAGCGCCGGCGGCAGCTCGTGTACCGCCTGCGAGAGCATCGATCCGCGGTGCACGGCGTGCGGCGTCGGCAAGTGCACGCAGTGCTCGGCCGGTTACGGCACGAACGCGGGCGGCACCGCCTGCATCCAGTGCAACTCGATCGACCTCGACTGCACAGCCTGCGCGGGCGGAGCCTGCACCGGCTGCCGTGCGCTCTACGGCACCGACCGCGGCGGCACGGCCTGCATCCTCTGCGCCACGATCGATCCGAGTTGCACCGCCTGCGCGGGGGGCCTGTGCACGGATTGCTTCGCCAGCTACGGAACCAACAGCAGCGGCACCGCCTGCGTCCGGTGCTCGTCGGTCGATCCCAACTGCGTCGCCTGCGGAGCCGGCCGCTGCACCCAGTGCACGAACGGCTACGCCGCCGACGCCGCCGGCGCCTGCGTGAAGCCGGGCGGGAGCGGCTGCTCCTACGAGCTCGGAGGCCAATGCTGCCGCTGCCAGTACAATTGCGAAGACTGGAACTCGGAGAGCGTCGGTTGCGTCGGTGCCCCGTCCAACGCCTGCGGCGGCGGTTGCTCCGCGGAGAGTCGGCAGTGACGATGGACGGTCAGTGCTGCCGCTGCCGGTACAGTTGCCAGGGCTGGAACTCGGCCCGCGGCTCGTGCGTCGGCCCTCCCGCGAACGGCTGCGGCGGCTGTCAGTCCGGGAGCCGGCAGTAGCCCCGGAGAAGAAGCCCACCTCGGGACGGGATCAGGTCGCGGCGGGAGCGCCGGCGGCGAGGCCGCCGGCGACCGCTGCGGCGCGGGCCTTCTCCTCCCGTCGCGCGCGCAGCGATCCCAGCCAGTCGGCCATCCCCGCGCCGCTGCGCGCCGACAGCTCGAGCACCGCCATCCCCGGCCGCACCGCCTCGATGTTCGCGAGCGCCGCGGCGCGGTCGAAGCCGACGGCCTGGGCGAGGTCGGTCTTGGTGATCAGCGCGAGGTCGGAGGTGTTGAAGATCGTCGGGTACTTGAGCGGCTTGTCGTCGCCCTCGGTGACCGAGAGGAGGACCGCGCGGAGGTCCTCGCCGAGGTCGTAGCTCGCCGGGCAGACGAGGTTGCCGACGTTTTCCCTCACCCGGTCGCCGTGGGCGGCTACGCCCGCGCCGCCGGCGCCGCCGGTGCCGCCGCCGTCGACCTCCGGCCAGCCGTCGAGGTGGGCGGCGACCATCTCGGCGTCGAGGTGGCAGACGGTGCCGGTGGTGATCTGCCGCGCCGGGGCGCCGGTCGCGGCGAGCGCGCGCGCGTCGCGGTCGGTGGCGAGGTCGCCGACCAGCGCCGCGACCGCCGCGCCCTCGGCGCGCAGCCGGGCGAGGGTGGCGGCGAGGAGCGTCGTCTTGCCCGCGCCCGGGCTCGACACCAGGCTGACCACCAGCGGCCCGCCGGCCCAGCGCGCGCGCAGCGCGCGGGCGGCGAGGTCGTTCTTCTTGAGGACCGCCTGGCGGACCTCGACGATGCGCGCGGTCACGGCGGCCGTCGTCTAGCACGATCGCTCGGACGGGTCAAGACGCGCCGTGGCCAGCGGAGGGAGGCGCCGAGTTTGACATGCATGTGCATGTCGGCTAGCCTCTGTTCCATGCGAACCACGGTCGAGATCCGCGACGATCAACGGGCGAAACTCCTCGAGCTGGCCGCCCGCCGCGGCGAGAAGGGCTTTTCCCGCATCGTCGAGGAGGCGCTCGACCAGTACCTCGGAGGGGGCGGCGGGCGCGAAGAGCGGGTACGGCGTGCGCTGCGCGCGATCGGCAGCCTCGGTTCCGAGGCTGCGGAGCGGCTGGAGGAGAGCGCCCGCAGGATACGGGCCACGTGGCGGTGATCGTCGCCGACACCGACGTCCTGATCGACGCCCTCCGCGGGCGCGATCCCGGGGCGCGGCGGGTGGCGGAGGCGATCGAGGCCGGTACGCTGGCGACCACCGTTCTCTCCTCGTTCGAGCTGCTCAGCGGCAGCCGCGAGCCGGCCGAGCGCGAGCGGGTCGAAGATCTGCTCGCAGCAGTCGATTTGCTGCCACTCGATCCCGAGGCGGCCGCCATCGCTGCGGGACTGCGACGGGACCTCGAGGCCCGGGGAGAGACGATCGGTCTGGCCGACTACCTGATCGCCGGCATCTGCCTGTCACGCTCCGCTTCGCTGATGACGCGCAACCGAGGGCACTTCGACCGCATCCCCGGCCTGCGCTTCGCGCTCCTGAAATAGCAGACCGGGCTGCGGCACGGCCATTCGAGCCACACCTACACCCCCAACTTCTCCTTCAGCCGGTCGGTGGTCAGATGCTTTACGACGTCGAACGGCTCGCACTCGCCGCTGGCGGAGGTGAACTCGATCGGCCCCACATCCCGCGCAACCTTCAGAGCCGCCTCGTTCAACACGGCGCTCCGCTTTCCGATCCCCATCAGCGCCGCAGCCATAGACAGGCGGACCTTCTCCGACTCCGTCCCGATCGTGTCCGCGATGCGCTCGACATGGGCGAGGAAGAACTCCTCGCTCGGCGCCTTCTTGCCGGAGAACTTCGACGCCTCATAGAGCAGCCCGTAACCGCAATCGCGGCGTACGGGGTCGTCGCTCCTGACCCACTGGTCGGCAAGCTCGACCACGAACGACGTCTTCGCGAGCGTTGCGTCACAGGAAGCAAACACGTACGCCAGCATGCCTCCGGCCAACTCCTCGACCTGCTTCTCGGCCTGCTCACGGGTGACTCGCGCGGGGTCGTCGACGAGAAGCGCGATCACTCTGGCTTCGTAGACGTCGGTCTTCCAGAGCGCGTGCGCGAGCTCCCGGTTGCGCCCAATCCGTTTGGCCAGCTTGCGCAGCCGTGTGAGCCCAATTCCGTAACTCTTCATCCCCGCGGTGCTCGAGCCCAGCTTCTCCCAGTTGCTCATGCCCCGCTCGTCGCGTTCAGCGTCCAGCAGAGCGAGGACTTCGGAAACGGTCATCGGAGATATCCCCTTCTAGTTTGGCTAGATCGTGCGGACCGTGGAGAGTTTCCTCACTACGATCAGTAGCCTACATCCACGACTAGGTGGGCCAGGTCCATGGATCTCGCGCCCGGTGACGGGTCAATGCTCCCACGGCCGCTCCTGTCGCCTAGCGGCTCACCGGCTCAACGGCGCGCGAAGCGCGGCCGGTGCAGGCGGCCGCTAGGCGGCCTCACTGGCCTTGGCCTGCTCGTGCAGTGTCTCAGGTGCTATGTCGGCTCCGTTTGGCCACGCGACTGTTCCACCTTCAAGGAAGAAGCGAGCAAAATACGCCGAATCCTTCAGCGGTTCAAAGACCGGACCTTGAAGCCACTCGGAGAAATCGACAGTACCGACGACCCCGTCATTGAAGACGAGGTGGATCCTGAACTCACCACGATACTCCGCGGCGACGACTGCGGGAAGTGCCTTCATTCAGTTCTCCTTAGTCAAGGGGCGGGATCCTCTCGATCGATTCGCCCGCCCTGGCTCTGGTCCAGTTTCGCTCTAGTTCCGTCCGATGAGCAAGAGCCCACTCCCTGATCAGGCGCAGAGCCGTGCGAGAGCGGATTGCACCGGCCAACACCTCACCGTCAAAAGTGCGTCAAAAGTGAAGGTCGCCTGCTGACCTTGATACTCAGCATGGAAGTGGGGAATGCCGTGCTCCTGGTAGAACATTCGAATCACGATGCCGAAGAAGGTCGAGATGACAGGCATACTTTGTTCCGACTATGGGGCCGTTGTCCGCCTTGTATATTCCTCGCAGTGACTATGACCACGCATCAACCGCCGCCGCCGGCGCTGCGGTAGCTGTGGGAAACGCGAAGCGTTTTCCAAGGGGCTGCGGGAAGGTGGAAGGGAGGTGGGGAGGGGGCCAGCTTTCCGCAGCCCCGGCAGATTCCGCAGCGCGGGCCGCGCCGGCAGCGCGGAACGTTCGGGCTACGATGTTGACCATGGCTTTCCGGGTGAGGCCGCTTGTACGCCTGAGGCCACCGAGCCTGTGCGTTAGATCGGCCCCCCGCCCTTTTCGCCGAAGCCGTGGAGTATCCGAGGCCCGAGAGCCTGCATCCACAAGCTGGGTTGGCGAAGGTGCAGGGTCGGGGGACCCGGGGAGCAGGATAGCGGAAAGGAGGTCCCCGTGAAAGACGCCCGGCTCGCCGGCATCGACGTCGGCGCCCGCAACCTGAAGCTCGAGATCGAAGATGCGCCCGAGAAGCGCTGCCGCCTCGAGTTGCCCAACACCCCGGGTGGGCATCGGCAGATCATCGGGCGGTTGACCCAGGGCGGTCGCCGGGCTCGGGTTGCCCTCGAGGCCAGCGGCATCTACAGCCTCGACCTGGCCCTGGCGCTGCACCGTGCGCCGCGGATCGAAGTTATGGTGCTCAACCCTCGCGCGGCCCGCGACTTCGCCAAGGCCTTCCTGCTGCGCTCCAAGACCGATGAGCTCGACGCCTGGGCGCACTTGGAGTTTGTGCGCCGCATGCCCTTCGTGAGCTGGCAGCCGCCCCGCGATGCGGCCCTCGCTCTGCGCGCCTTCGCCCGACGCATCACCGCCCTGGTCAAGATCCGCTCGCAGGAGAAAAACCGGCTCCACGCCACCGAGCACTGCCGGGAGCTGCCGGCGGCCATCCGCAACGACATCGAGGTCAACCTCCGCCACCTCGACCGCCGGATTCAGCAGCTCCAAGAGCAGGCCGTCGACGTCGTCTGGGCTGACCCCGTGCTGCGCCATGACCTGGTGCTTCTCACCTCGATCCGCGGCGTTGCCCGCGCCAGTGCGCTCCAGATCCTCGCCGAGGTTCGCGTCCTGCCCGACGACCTCTCGCCGCGCCAGTGGGTCGCCCACGCCGGACTCGACCCCCGGGCGTTCGAGTCCGGAGACTCGGTCGCCAAGCCGGCACGCATCTCCCGCGTCGGCAACCGCTACCTCCGAGCCGCCCTCTACATGCCCGCTCTCGTCGCCTCCCGGCACGAGCCCCACGTCAAGGCCTTCTACGACCAACTGATCGCCAGAGGCAAGAAGCCCAAGCAAGCCCTCGTCGCTGTGATGCGCAAGCTCCTCCACTCCATCCACGGCATGCTCGGCAATGGCACCGACTTCGACGGAGAGCGGTTCCGCACGTTGCCTCAGGGGGCTTGACATGGGAGAGAGTATCTAACGGCTCTGCCCCTCACCGGCGGCGGAGCCGTCCGGTGCAGGGGCGGGGCTGGGCGGAGAACGCATGTTGATCGGCCCGTCCTGCAATCACTCAACGTGACCCTTCCGTTTAAGGTAGGTGATGACGGCCGCTGCGGCGTGAACTGCAAGCGCCGCCTCCGGCCCTTCAGGCTCAGTGCCCTCGCGAACGTGTCTCGCTGTCTCCGATGAGTAGCCCCAGAGCTTCTCTGCGGCTTCGGCAATCGGCCGGGGCAGTAGCTGTCCGCGATGCCGTGAAACGATCACTCCAAGCGTCGCCCTGGAGTCTCCCGTTGAACTCCGAGCGACACACTCTAGTGCAGCCAGCGAATGGTGGAGCGCGCCTGTCAGATCTGGTATCGGGCGACGTGAGAGATCCCGGACCGCTTCGTCAAGTTCTTTCCGCGCGGCCTTGTGCCCGGGCTCATCAAGAACCTGCCTGGCCTCAGACACCGCGGCCGTGAATCCCGGCGTGGGCGATCCTTCGACTCGCCCGCTGGTGAGGTGCCAGGCGAATCCCCTTCTCTGGAGATAGTCATTCAACTCGACTTCGAAGCGGTGGGCGGACTTTGACATCCATCGGCGATCAAGGCTGGACAACTCTGCGTGGATTGCTTCGACTACATCGAAGACCTCAAACCACTGGCAACGATCGAGCATCTCTCGGTTCTGCGAATCGACGTGGGCCCAACCCTGATGATCGTCTGTCTTGCGGAGCCGAAGCTGCTTCGTGACGACCTTTCGGAGTTGGTTTGGACTGAGCCCACACTCGTACGCTACATCTACGACTACTGACCGCAGTTCAAGCGGAGCGTCGTCGCGAACCGCTGGTTCAGGATCGTGCGCGTCGGCACCCGCGCGGATCGAGAACGTCCTCATGCTGCTAAACCGCTCCTACTCCGCCCAACACCTTGGCGATCAGCGGCGGCCGCGAAGCGGCCGTCCGTCTGCATCGCCTTGTTGGGCGGCACCGGCGAACACGAAACGACTCTTGGTCGGAAGAAGAGGCTGGCCTCCTGACGGTTCATGGGCTCGAGCCGACCTCGTCGATGATGAGCAGCACCACGTTGACAAGCGGTTGATCACGACAGCGCTTCGTCCAGAACCTTCAGGGCCAGCGGCCAGTTCTCCTTGTGTCCGTCGCGCGACTTCTCCGAGACGAAACCGGAGTGGGTCAAGCGGACGTCGGTAGCCCCACCCTTGGAAACAAGCTCAATCCGAAGGACCGTCTCGGCTCCTCCTGTTCCCTCGGCGGTCCCGTTTCCCGTCATCCACGTCATTTCGATGAGCTGGTTTTCTTTCACATCGAGGAATCGGCCGTAGTGAGGATGTCTGCCCCAGTCATCCCGGTTGTAGAAGAAGTATGGCCGCCCTGGCTCTGGCACCATGGCGAGCGTTCCGGCCTGGGCGAACCAGGTGTCGAAGCGTTTCGTCCAGGCGGCGTAGACTTCTTCTGGCCTGGCGTTGACCGTGTACTCGCAGGTCACCTGAAGCGGTCGAGCGGAAAGATCGGGGCGGGGGATCGAGCTCACGAGAACCTCCCGACGAGACGTTGAGTATGGCAAGACAGTACCACGGCGGCGGGCCATGAAGCGCTAGGAAGACGACACCCAGTCCTACGACTCAAGGCGACACCATGCATTACGCTGTTCGGGTCGCTCATCGGGCCCATCGGCGGGCCGGGGCCGGCGCCCCAGATGAAGGTCGCGAATCGGTGCATGCGTTCCTCGGTGTCTCGTCCGCCCAACGCTCGCCATCACCGGCCGCGTGTAGCGAGCGTAACGCGGTCCGGTGCATGGCGTTGTTAGGCCCGCTGTAGGTAAAGCAGATGCGGCGATTACACAATTACGGATCCTGAGCCAGAGCCCACAACCTTTGGATCGCCGAACAGATCACAGAAAAGTTGAAACTGACTCTTGGCCGTTTCGCTATCGCAGAACGACTTGTCCTTGACAAGCGGGTCACTCTTGCACTTTTCGATTCGCTTTTCCACGCATGTCTTTTCAGGGCCCGCATCGCCTGGCCCGCCGTCCTGTCGCCGCAGCGCCAAGGCAACAATCGGCACCTTCCGAGTAGAGACGACCGTAACCATCGCAGATGGCTCAATAAACAGTTCTGTCGGCCCGGAGGCATCGGGCTGCTCGTAGTGAACGATCGCAGATTCGGAGATCTCTATGCATTCTCCGCCGTTCGGCGTGGAAAATATCCGAACGACGCCTTCAGCCGATGGACCAACGAATCCACTGAGTGTAAGTGCAGAAGCGTGGCTACCGAAACGCTCATCCAGCATTACCAACCGCGGGTGTAGCTTTGGCTTCTTCATTTCAGTTCCTCCTTACGTTTGGTTGTCAACGTGATCTCATGCCCAACGAGCTTAGCGCGGCCGGGCGGGCCTAACAGTTCTTTTCACCGACACGCGGTTCCCGTATCTGCCCACCCGTGCCCATATCTATCCACCCTGTGTCCATCCCTGCCTCCCCGCCCGGTGTCCAGATCCAGCCGCCCGGTGTCCACATTCTACCCACCCGCTCCTGCCGCCACCCGGTGAAGGAGACCGAGGCGTTCGGCGTGGTCGCGGTGGAGAAGCCAGAGGCGGCGGTGCGGGTCCCACCAGCCACCGACGGACTTGATTCGCTGGCGCAGATCGGTCTCTCCCCAGTGGATGCGGAGAGCCACTCTCTGCGCCGAACGCTGCCGCGGGAGGGGAGCTCTCCCACGAGCGGTACGGACCGCGACGGGCGCGCGTGGGGCGGCAGTCTGTTCGGCCGGGGGCGCGGCCGTCTGCACCGGAAGAGGTGCCAGCGTGGATTCCGCCGAGCGACGCTGGATGATCAGCTCCACGGTCTTGACGCGCTCGCGCGTGAGGTCATCGCAGCGGTAGCGGACGCAGAGGAGGCTCGTACCGTATCGGGCCACCAGCTCCTTGGTGCCCTTGTCGCCCGACCTCAAGGTCTTGAGGGTGCGCATGGACTCGCTTCGAGTGTAGGACTTCGCGTTCGCTGAAGCAAGCAGCCGACTCGAACCTACGCCTGGTTTGCGCTCCTGTCAAGTCGGAGTCGGCCGCTGGCCTGTCGCTCCTGTCCCTCCTCTCGGCGGGGCCGGCGTCCCGGAGTCCTCGATCTCCATCGAGAGGATCTCCAGCTCGCGCCCGCGCAGGACCTCCGGCGTCGGCGCGCCGCAGACCGGGCAGGCCAGGCGCGGGAACGCGGGCAGCTCGCGCTCGGCGCGGCAGGCCGGGCACCAGGCGGCGAGCGGGACCTCTTCGAGGTCGAGGCGGGAGCCGGCGGCGAAGGTGCCGGCGGTCGCCGGACCCCAAGCGAAGCGGAGCGCCGCCGGCACGACCCCGGAGAGCGCGCCCACCCGCACGGTCACGGCGACCACCCGCGCGCCGCCGGCGAGCGCCTCGTGGCCGGCGAGGCTCTCGACGATCGCCTGCGCCACCGACAGCTCGTGCACGGCCGGCCCCCGCCGCGCCCGCTAGAGCGGCAACGCCGCCGGGGGCGCGAAGAGCTGGCGAGAGGGATCGTGGAGTCGCCGCATGGGCACTATGCGGACCAGGGCTGCGGCTCGCCCGGCACGATCCCGGCCCGCTTGTCCTTCTTCGGCAGGTGCCCGGAGTCGACCAGGGCGGCGAGGACGTCGAGCATCGCGCGCACCGCGAGGAGCGAGGTGATGTCGGAGACGTCGTAGGCCGGGGCGACCTCGACCACCTCCATGGCGACGATCCCCTCCTGGGCCACCAGGCGCAGGAGCTTGAGCACCTCGCGCGGGAGGAACCCCCCCGGCTCGGGCCAGCCGGTGCCGGGGACGAAGCCGCAGTCGACGCTGTCGATGTCGAACGAGAGGTAGACCGCCTTGGCGTTCTTCCACGCCGCCTCGAGCGCGATCTCGGCGGTCTTCTCGATCCCGAGCCGCTCGACGTCGTCCATGGTCAGGATGTTGGTGCCGCGCTTCCTCGCCTCGACCACGCCCGCCCGCGGCACCTGCCAGCCGCCGATCCCGATCTGCACCAGGTTCGAGGGCGGCGCGTTCGGGATGTTGGTGGCGTGGAACCAGGGTGTGGTGTGCATCCGCTCGTCCATGTCCTTCTCTTGGAGGTCGATGTGGCGGTCGATGTGGACGATGCCGAGGTTGCCGTCGATGTGCGGCGCGATGCCGCGCACGTTCGGGTAGCCGAGCGAGTGGTCGCCGCCGATCAGGAACGGGAAGCAGCCGCTCGAAAAGACGTGGGAGACGGCGCGGCTGACCTGGTCGAAGCTCTTCTCGAGGTTGGCCGGGATGACGAAGACGTCGCCGAGGTCGACCATCGACACCGCCTCGAGGAGGTCCACCCCTAGCTCGTAGAAGTAGGTCGTGTAGAGCGAGGAGATGCGGCGGATCCCCTGCGGGCCGAAGCGGCAGCCGGGGCGGTAGGTGGTGCCGAGGTCGAACGGGATGCCGAGGAACGCGACGTCGTGCTCGCCGACCCGGCGGGCGTCCTCGAGGTAGGGGAGCTTGAGCAGGGTGTTGATGCCGGCGAAGTGCGGCAGCTCGCCGCGCACGAAGGTCGAGATCGAGCGGTCGCCGACCGCGGGCGCCGCCGTCAGCCCCAGCTCGAGCCCGCGCTCGACCCGCTCGCGGCCGCGGGCGGTCGGGATCTCGCCCTCGGCCTCCGCGGCGCGGCGGCCGAGGGTGGCGTCGAACGGCGGGTCGGGGGTGCGGCCCCCCGGCCCGGTCTTGCCGCCCGTCACAGCACCTCCTGGGCGAGCGCCGAGGACGCGCGCACCGCGAGCGCCTCGGGCCGACGCCCCGCGGGGGAGTGGATCAGCTCCTCGATATGGTAGCGGGTGGCGAGGAAGTAGGGGTCGAGGAACTGGTCGGTGTCGCGCGGCCGCGGCAGCGGCACCTCGATCACCTCGCGCACCCGGCCGGGCTGGGCGTCGAGGACGACGATGCGGTCGCCGAGGTAGACCGCCTCGTCGAGGTCGTGGGTGATGAACAGGATGGTAACCTCGACGTTCTGCCAGATCTCGAGCAGGTAGCCCTGCATCTGGCAGCGGGTCTGGGCGTCGAGCGCCCCGAACGGCTCGTCCATGAGCAGGATGCGCGGGCGGTTGGCGAGCGCGCGGGCGATCGCCACCCGCTGCTTCATGCCGCCCGAGAGCTGGCTCGGGTAGGCGTCGGCGAAGCGGCTCAAGCCGACCAGCTCGATCCAGCGCGCGGCTTCCTCCGCCGCCTCGGCCGGCCGGCGCCCGGTCATGCGCAGCCCGAACTCGACGTTGCCGCGGACGGTCAGCCAGGGAAACAGCGTGTAGGACTGGAACACCATGCCGCGTCCGGGCCCCGGGCCGTGGACCTCGTTCCCCTCGAGCAGTATGCTGCCGTCAGTCGGCTCCTCGAGGCCGGCGACCAGCCGGATCAGGGTCGACTTGCCGCACCCCGAGGCGCCGATCACGCACACGAACTCCCGGCGGTGGATGGTGAGGTCGATGCCGGTCAGCGCCGTGATCGCCCCCGCCGGGGCGTCGAAGACCTTCGACAGCCCGCGCGCCTCGAGCACCACCGGGCGCTCGCGGATGCGCCCCATCCGCGCCGTCACGGCGGCCGGCGGTTGCCGGTAGTCGGGGAGGTCAATCGGCCGCGACATTGCGCGTCGTCCCCACCGCTGCCGGCGGCGCCAGCGCCGGGGCGCGGCGGCGGAGCGCGGTCAGCCAGCGGTGGAGCCGGCGCTCGCGCGGCGAGAGCGCGCTCGCCTGCCACGGGAAGAGATGCCGGGCGAGGTAGGCGAGGACCTGGTCGGTGACCAGCCCGACCACGCCGATGACGATGATGCCGGCGAACACCTTGTCGTAGTTGCGGTACTTGCCCTGCTGCTGGATGAAGTAGCTGATCCCCGAGGTGGCGCCGATCAGCTCGGCGACGATCAGGTAGGTCCAGGCCCAGCCGAGCAGGATGCGCAGGTCGTTGTAGAGGTTGGGCAGGACGCCGGGGACGATCACCCGGGTGAGGAGCTTCGACCGTCGGGCGCCCAGGGTCTGCGCCGCCTCGATCAGCGCCGGGTCGAACTGCCGGGTGGTGTTGGCGATCACCAGCACCATCTGGAAGTAGGTGCCGATGAAGATGATCGCGACCTTGGGCGCGTCGGCGATCCCGAGCACGGCCACCGCGAGCGCCCCGAACGCCGGCGCCGGCATGTAGCGGATGAAGTCGGTGAACGGCTCGACCAGGCGCGAGAAGAGCGCGAACGCGCCGCACAGCAGGCCGAGCGGCACCCCGATCGCTGCCGCCAGGATGAAGCCCCAGAAGATGATCCGGATGCTGTGGCCGAGGCTCTGGTGCAGCCACGGCTCGCCCGGCCGCACCGGCTCCGTGGTGAAGCCGGTGTAGAGCGCGCGCGCCACCTCGTGCGGCGCGGGGAGGAAGATCGGGTTCGCCGCCACCCCCGCCGCCGGGCGCGCGCCGGTGGCGGCGAGGCGGGCGTTCTCGGCCGCGAACTCCTTCTTGGGCAGCCGGTCGTCGACCTGGAGGAAGCCCGAGGCACCGGGGTCGGTGACCCGGATCATCGGGTGCCACAGAAACGGCAGGTACGACACCGCCGACCAGACGACCAGGGGCAGGACGAACGCCATCGCCTTGAGCACCGCGGGTCGCCGGCCGGGCAGCTCCTTGCGGATCGCGAGCCAGGGGGCGCCGGCCCGCCCCGCCGCGCCGCGGGTCATCGCGCCAGCCCCGCGACCAGCTCGGGGTCGAGCCGGCGGGCGACGTTCTCGACCAGGCTGGGATCGAAGTAGCCGTCGACCTCCTGCGACTCGCTGTAGACCTGCTTGGCGACGTTGAAGCGGTTGACCAGCTCGCTCGAGCCGTAGATCGAGTCGAGCCCGGCGCCCTCGCGGTAGGCGGCGAGGTTGCCGGCGAGGTCGAGCAGGTGGGTGCCGGAGAGGAACGTCGCGTAGCGCTCGGGGGTGGTGCCCACCCGCCCGGCCATGATCTCGAGCGCCTCGGGCTGGGTCGCCGGATCGCGGATGAAATCGACCACCCGGAACCAGACCTCGACCACCTGGAGCCAGTCGTCGCGCCGGCGCGCGAGGCTCGCCGGGTCGACGTAGAGCGCGTCGTAGATCAGCCCGGGCACCTCGCGGCTGGTGTAGATCGGCTTCGACCCCGGCACCTGGCGCAGGGTCTGGGCGGCGACCGGGTTCCAGGCGCAGATCGCGTCGACGCCGCCGGCGGCGAGCGCCTGCGGGGTGTCGTTGGTCGGCATGTTGACCAGCTCGACGTCGGCCTCGGTCAAGCCGTGGGCCTCGAGCCCCTTGAGCAGGAGCAGGTGGTCGACGAAGCCCTTCTCGACCCCGATCCGCAGCCCCTCGAGCTCCGCCACCGACTCGATGCCGGCGCGGGCGATGCACATGTCGTTGCCGTTCGAGAAGTCGTTGATCACCACCGCCTGCGAGCGCTTGCCGGCGGTGCCGGTGACCATGGCGTCGCCGTTGGTCATGCACACCGCGTCGACCCGGCCGGCGGCGAACGCCTCCATCGACGGCACGTACTCGAACCAGATGAACTCGACGTCGACGCCGGCCTCGGCGAACCACCCCTTCTGGACCGCCACCTCCCAGGCGACCCAGCCCGGCCAGTCGCTGTAGCCGACGCGGAGCGGCTCGCGCTCGGCGCCGCAGGCGCCGAAGCCGGCCGCAACCAGGGAAAGCAGAACCGTGAGCCCGAACCGCAGAGGTCGTTTCATCGCACCGCTCCTCTCTACTGCCCCCTTCGCCCCTCTCCTCCCCGACGACCTCATCGACCCACGGCCCGACAGGTATTCATGGCCGTATATGGTCACTACTCGATGAAACTAATAACATTATGCGGCCGGCAGTGGCCGAAAAGCAACCCCCGCGGCCTCGTGCGCGAGGGGTTCATCCTGGTCGACACCGACGGCGACGCGAACCCGGACACCTTCCTGCCCGGGACCTCGAACTTCGCCGCCGGCTGGGGTCCGACGGGGGAGAACAACGCCATCGAGGTGGCCGACGGTCTCGGCGAGGATCGCGAGCGCGATCACGGCCGGCGCGCGGCCGCCCGGGGGGAGGCCGATCGGGGAGTGGATGGGCGCGAGGCCGGCGTCGGCGATGCCGTCGCTCGGCGTCACTCCAGGCGGTTCTCCTTCGCGTACTCCCGCCGGACGCCCTCGGTGAGGTCGTCGAGCCGCAGCTCCTCGCGGCCGGCCGCGATCGCCCGCAGGCAGGCGTGGCGGATGGCGTTCATGATCATCCCGCCGCTCAGCTCGTAGCGCGCGGCGAGCCGCTCGAGGTCGACTCCCGCCTCCAGCGGCACGCCGTCCGGCAGGCCGCGCTCCCAGATCTGGCGGCGCTCGCCGCGGCGGGGCATCGGGAAGTGGATGATCTGCTCGAACCGGCGGGCGAACGCCTCGTCGACGTTGGTCGCGAGGTTGGAGGCGAGGATCACCAGTCCTTCGAAGGTCTCGACCCGCTGGAGCAGGAAGGAGACCTCCTGGTTGGCGTAGCGGTCGTGCGCGTCGCGAACCTGTGTGCGCTTGCCGAACAGGGCGTCGGCCTCGTCGAAGAACAGGATCCAGTCCTTGTTCTCGGCCTTGTCGAACAGGCGGGCGAGGTTCTTCTCGGTCTCGCCGATGTACTTCGAGATCACGGTCGAGAGGTCGACCTTGTAGACCTCCCGCCCGGTCGACCGGCCGAGCAGGGTGGCGGTGAAGGTCTTGCCGGTGCCGGGCGGGCCGTAGAACAGGGCGCGGCAGCCGGGCGCCAGCTTCGCGCCCATCCCCCAGCCTTCCATCAGCGTCCGCTCGTGGCGCACCCAGGCCTCCAGCTCCTGGACCTGGGCCAGCGTGGTCGCCGGCAGCACCAGGTCGTCCCACGCCCGCGCGGTCTCCAGGCGGCGCGCCGGGAAGCGGAAGCTCATGCGCGGCGCGCGCACCCGGCCGGTGAGCAGGCGCTCGGCGACCTCGGAGTCGAGCACCAGCCGCCCGCTCATCGCCGGCTCGCCGTCCGCGGCCTCCTCGAGCTGGACGACGCCGCGGCCGACCAGCGGATGATCGCCCCAGAGCAGCGCCTGCCAGCGCGCCCGCTGCTCGAGGTCCGAGCCGGCGAGCAGGAACAGCGCGGTGTCGCCGGTGGGCAGAAACCCCCGGTGCTGCCGGCCCCGCAGCCCGCCGAGCTGCGGGTAGTCGCCGGCCTCGGGCAGCACGCGCTGGATGACGCGGTCGAGCAACGCCGGGTCGACCCAGGGCACCAGGGCGAGGAGCAACAGGAGCTGCGACTCGTCGTCGAGGTCGTGCTCGCGGACGAAGCGGCTGTAGGGGTCGTCACCGCCCGGCGCCGGGAAGGCGGGCGGCGGCTCGCCCGCCCCGTGGTCCGCCCGGGGGCCGAAGAACTGGTGGAGTCGAAGCTCGAGGACCTGCTCCAGGTGGCGCAACGACCGTTCGAGGTAGGTCGCCCGGAGCCGGCGGTCGACGGCGGCTCCGGCCGGCGGCATCGGCGGCGACGGTCTGCGGCTCGCTCGGGTGCGCATGGCGTGCGATCGTGCTCCGGGTTGGCGACCTCGGCGCGCTACGGCTCCCAGGGCTCGACCAGACCGAGCGGGGTCGTCTCGTACATGGCGAGCACGGCCTGCATCCTGCCGAGCGCGGCGGCGTTGCCGTGGAAATAGGCCGCCACCGTGGCGGCCTGGCCGAGGGTCGCCGCGAAGCGCCAGACCTGATCCACCTGCAACTGGTAGGCGTTGACCGTCAAGGGGCCGAACGTCGCGGCGTTGTCGCGCATCACCTGACGCGCGAAATACTCGGCGAACCCCTCCATCAAAGTGTGCTCGATCCCGACGCCGACCTGGAGGTTCCCCCGGTTGGGCACTGCCGCCGCCATCCGCCTGAAGCCGTTGCTCACGTAGAAGTGGCAGGCCTCGTGGACCAGGGTCTCGACGTCGGCGGGCATCTGCATGAGGACGCGCCGCGCTCCGCGCGCGGCGGGACCGACGTCGGTGACGCCGCCGACGTGCATCGCGAGCAGATCGCGCGGCGTGATCTGCGTCACGTCGATCTGCCCGGTGGCCGGGTTGAACGAGCCTTCCTCGAAGAAGCCCGCCGCGACCCGGTCCCGGACGAACCGCTGCAAACGCTGGAGGCTGGCGAAGATGATTCGGTGCTGACGAAGAATCGAGTGGATGACGCTGCTGGGAGGGTCGAGGAACAGCTCGAGGAGCTTCTCCTCGATCGAGCCCGCCGGGAACGCCGCGGCGAACCCGGCCTGGTCCAGGAATCGAACTCGCGTCAGGTTCAGGCCCGCCGCGGTGAGGCCGAACCTCGTGCGCACCGCCGCGTCGACCCGGCCGACCCAGAGGCCCTGGTCGGCCTGGGGGATGGTCTGCGCCTGGGGCGTCGCCTGCTGGGGGGCGGGCTGTCGCTGGACCAGGGCGCGAGGCGAAGCGGTTCCCTCCACGGCGTGCACCGCCTGCACCGGCGCCGCCGCGGCGTTCGCCGTCACCCGGTCGGCGACCGCGTCCGCTTCCCGCTCGTAGCGGTCGCCGGGCGCCCCGATCTCGAGCTTGGCCTGGAAGAACGGGCCCCCGCGCCCGCGCCCGTGCCCCGCGCCCGGGAAGAAGTGCCGGCGGGCGGCGGCGGGCGGCGGCCGGGAAACGGCTCGGGTGCGCGTGGCTCTCATCTCGAGATTCTCCCCTTCACGGCGACGGCGCCACGTTGCTCTGGAAGTGCTCGAGCTGCATGCCGCCGAGGATGGCCTGCAGTCTAGCCGCGGGGACGCGGCCGCCGATCGCCGCCGCCGTACGCGCGATCAGGCCGGCGAGCACGTTCCCGGTGATCCGGCTCGCCCACTGCTCCTGGAGGACGTTGGCGATCGGCCAGTAGGAGAGATGCCAGGGCTCGTCCTCGTAGTGGGGCAGGCCGAGGTCGGGAGGCGATTGCGTGTAGGGATGGAAGAAGCCGAAGCTCGGCGCCTCCGCCTGCAGGAACGGGATGACCGGGGTCAGATCGCCGCTGCCGGTCCAGCGCGCGCGGGTGGCGTCGATGACGTCGATCTCCGTCCCCCAGGGATGGCGGGAGAACCCCGGCAGAGAGATGGTCTGCATCACGTTGCGGATGGCCTGGGCGATCTCGGGATCGGTGCTCGAAGCGCGGAACAACGGCTGGCGCCCGAGCGCGCGCGCGGCGATGCCCGCCTGGGTGCGGAAGGAGCGGAACTGGCTGTCGATGGTCAGCCTCGCCGGCAACCGCGCGCGGGCGGCGGCGGGTTGGGCCGGCCGCCAGACCTCGCGGTAGTGGGCGTCGAGGTCGAGGAAGCGCGCCCGGACGCTGCGCACGATGGCGTCCCGCAGCCCGATCTCCGCCCGGCTCGTCGCCTCGCCGAGGAGGAAGGCGTCGGTCACCGCCCGCCGCAGCAGCTCGTCCGCTTCCGAAGGCTGCCGCTCGTTGTCGAGCAGGAACTCGCGGATCCCGGGCATGATGGTGGCGACGCTGCGGCCGGCGCCGGTGGCGGCGAGCGGGCGCTTCTCCGGGACCTCGTGGGTGATGACCGGGATGCCTCCCGCGCCGCCGATCGCCGCCGGCGCCGAGGCCCACGCGCCGAGACTGCTCTGCGCCGTGGTCACGGCGACGCTCGCCGCCTCCGGGTAGCGCGCGCTGCACACCCCGGCGGCCACCTCGTTGGCGCGCACGTTGACGTCCCCGCTCATCCCGCCCCGGGGCAACGGCGTCCCGCGCATGCGGAGCGCCATCCGGCAGGCCAGCTCGCGCGCCGGTCCCTCGACCGGATCGGCGAACGCGCCGCCGGAGGCCGCGGAGCCGATGGCGTGGAGCGCCAGGATGCGCTCGGGACTCAGCGCGCCGACCACGTCCATGACCGCGGTGACCTCCGGCTGCTGCGGCGGGACGCGCCCGGCGGGAGCGGGAAAGCCCTGCAGGCCGGGGAAGTTGCGGTTGAGATCGACGCCCCGGCGGTTGGTCCGGGTGCGGTCGGCGACGCCCCCGGGGTTCATCACCGGGATGAGGATGGTGTCGAAGTCGCGGGCCAGGGGCGCGGCGCCCGCGGCCAGCTCGGTGCGCAGTTGCGCCATGAGATCGAGCGGACCGCGCTCATCGCCGTGGATGCCGCCGACGACCAGCGCCCGGCGGGCGGGGACGAGCAGGCCCGACGGGTCCAGCCCCCAGCGCGAGCGGTCGCCGGACCCCACCACTCGCCGCGGGGTGTCGGCGGGCGGTCCCTCCGTCCGTCCGCCGCCGCTCGGACCCGGCTGGCCGCCCGCTCCGGGAGCCGTCGCGGCGGCGCCGCCGGCCGAGGCGGTGTTGCGCGGAAAGACCTCGGCCTCGACCTCCATCTCCGGGCGGCGATCTTCGGTCGGAGGATCGAGACGCCGCCCGCGCGCGGCGCCGAACCCGATCCCGCCGCGCCTCTGGGTCAGCGGGTCGCCCCAGAACAGCTCCCGATCCAGCCGGTCGAGATCGAGGGGCGCGCGGGCGATCCGCGGCCTGGTCGCGAGGCGCACCGGCGGCGCGCCGTCGCCCGGGAGCCGGCCTTCCAGCTCGCGCTCGGCTTCCTCCCGGCACCCGGTGCACTTCGCCTGGACCGCGGGCGCGCCGCCCTCGACGACCTGGTCGGCGACGCGGTCGGCCTCGAGCTCGAAGGGATCGCCCGGCGACCCGATCTCGAGCCTGGCCTGGAAGAACGGCGGCGCGGCCCGTGGGCCGCCGCGGCGGGCGCCCGCCGGGAAGAACGGCCCCCGCCGCGGGCTCGTCCGCTGGGCGTGGGCGGTGGCGGCGAGCTGCTTCATGGACCCGGCCGGAGGTCAGAACGGCGGCCCCGCGGTCTCGTCACGGCGTGAGGCTCCCGTGGTGCCCGGTTCCGATCGTGCTCCGCCCGGTGTCCACCGACCAAGTGCCGCCGGAGTTGGTGATCCACAGCACCGTGTGCCAGCGGAGCTGGACCGGGTCGTCGTAGGCTGTGCCGCCCGCCGGGGTGATGCGCACCCATTCGATGAAGTTCGCCATCTGCACGTAGTCCGTGTAGCTGCCGGTCAGGGCGGTGGGGCGGAACCCCGGCTGGTCGACGCTGTAGATGTAGGGATTGCCGGTCGGCGGCACGATCGTCGCCAGGCATTCGTCGTGGTTGCCGGCGTCGTCCGACGTTCCCGCCGGGCTGTTCCAGGCCGTGACCTGGAACCAGAACGGGGTGCCGAGCACCGTCAGGCGACGCCAGTACCGGGTCTCCTTGGTGCGCTTGATGTCGTAGCCGTAGGCCGCATCGTGGTCGGCGAGCAGGGCCTGCATCTCGATCCCGTTGCCGAAATAGCCCGCGGCCGAGTCCACCCCCAGCCCGCGCGGGCAGGCGGCGCAGCAGTCGTCGCCGGCGGTCGTTCCGGTGACCGACGTCACCCACCTGACCACGGACGGCCGCCGGGAGCTGGGCGGCGGAATGGGAGCGTTGGTGCTGAGCACCACCACCCGGTTGTCATCGAGGGTCGACGGCGAGAACAGGTCGGTCTCGCCGTTGGCGAAGACGTCGAGGAAGGCGAAGGGGATTCCTCGGGCCGGCGGCGGCGGCGCATTGAGGGCCGTGGCAACCGCGTTGGCGCGATTGCAGGACAGGGTCCAGTTGGCGGCGGCGCCGCCGTCGCAGCTCGCGAAACCGTCGACCCGGACCAGGTCGACGCCGCCCTCGTTGTGCCAGGCCTGGACGAAGCTCTGGAGCACCGCCTCTCGGCCGAAATCGAGGGCGGAGCCATTGATCGGGAAGGCGATGGTCTCCCTGGTCGGCAGCGGGCTGCCGGAGGTGGCCGGCGTGCAGCCCAGGCCCGGCGGCGCCGGGTCCGACGAGCAAACGGCCCGCTGGAGCCGGCGCCGCAGGCCGCCCGCCCCCGCCTGCTGGATCGTGTGGGTCAGCTCGTGCGCGACCAGGCGCCGGCCGTCGGTGCTCCGGGGATCGAAGCGGCCGGCGCCGAACACGATGTGCTCGCCGACGGTGAACGCCTGGGCGCGCGCCTGGCGCGCCATCGACGCGGCCCGGCCGTCGGTGTGGATGCGGACCGCCCCGAGATCGCGCCCGAAGCGCGGCTCCATGAAGCCGCGGAGGTCGTCGGGGAGCGCGCGGCCGCCGCCCTCGAGCGAGGCGACGTCCGCGCTCAACCGCGGCGACGCGGTGTCTCCCGGCGGTCCCGCGGCGCTCCGCCACAGCAGCAGGTCGCTGTCGCGGTCGATCGGCCGGCCGCCGGCCTCCGCCTCCGGGCTCCGCTCCTCCCCCTCGTCGTCCCCGGCGGGCGCGCGCTGCAGCGCGGGATCGGGCTTCGCCCGCAGCTCCTCCTCCTCGTCGTGCTCGCTCTCCGCGCTGCACTCCGCGCACATCCTCTGCACCGCCGGCGCGCCGCCGCCGGCGACCACCTGGTCGGCGACGCGGTCGGCCTCGCGCTCGAACGGGTCGCCGGTCGCCCCGATCTCGAGCTGGGGCTGGAAGAACGGCCGCGCCGCCCCCGGACCGGCGCGGCGCGGGCCCGCCGGGAAGAACGGGCCCCGCCGCGGGCTCGGCCGGTGGGGGCGGGCGGCGATCGCGCGCTGCTTCATGGACCTCCTTCGCCGGTTCCTGCCACGGTTCCGCCTGCGCGCGCGCTAGACGCCCTTGTGGAACAGCCGGCAGAGCCAGCGCAGGCACCGCGGCCACTTGGCGCACTTCTTGACGCCGAACCCGGAGGCCGGCCCCTGGTAGATCTCGTCGCCGAGCACCGAGACCGAGATCTCGGCGCCGGGGTCGGCGGCGAGGGCGATGGTGTAGCGGCCGTCCTGATGGTCGGTGATGCCGCGGACGACGACCCCGGGGCCGGTGACCGCGATCCCGGAGGCCTGCGCCGGCCCGATGAACCGCCGGTGGACGGTGATCGGCCGGAAGTCGAGGAGCACGGTGCCGTCGGCGGTGACGGTGGTGGTGACGCCGGAGGCCGCGAGGTCGATGGCGCCGAAGCGGACGTAGGCGCTCTGGAAAGCCAGCCGCTCTACCTTGCCGATCGCGGGGTCGTCCGCGCTCACCCGGTAGATCACCTGGTAGACGCCGGAGACGTCGCCGGGGTCGAACGCGGCGCTGTAGACGCCGTCGCCCCGGTGGCTCAGGGTGAGCCGCTGCTCGTCGGGCAGCAGCTTGCCCAGGAACTCGGGATCCTCGAGCCGCTCGAGGAACTTCTGGTAGCCGGGCGAGCCGGCGTCGGGAGCGGTGGACGGATCGACCTTCGACGGGTCCCGGGCCAGGAGGTCGCCGAGGTCGTCGCCGGGCTTGAGGATCAGCGCCTCGACGTCGGCGTCGGTCACCGGCCGGCCCAGCCAGGAGAGGCGCATCGTCGGCCGGAACGGCTGCTCGACGCGGGGCGCGGCCGGGTCGATCCGCCACGCCATCCCGAGCCGCCGGTCGTCGGCGAAGACCACGGCCCGATAGCCGAGGGCCAGGCCGGCCGGCGGCTGCATGGTGACGGTGTAGCCGCCCTCGGCCGGGATCGGCGGGTCGCTCTCCGGCACGAACGGCAGGTCGGCGCGCAGGATCACCGTGTTGGTGAAGTTGCCGACGATCACCGGCTCGAAGAAGCCGGTGACGTCCTCGCCGTCCTTGAGGATGCGCAGGCCCGCGAGCAGGCGGGCGAGGTCCGGCACCTCGAAATCGCGGCTCCAGGAGATCTTGACGATCAGCCGGCCGACCAGCCGGTTGAGGTCGAACGCGGCCAGGGTCGTCGGACCGCTCAGCGTGCCGCTCGCCGAGGTCACCATCTGCGCGCTGCAGCCGTCGAGGAGGCTCTGAGTCGCGGTGTCGAGGGCGGCGGCGATGTCCTCGCCGGTGGCGGTGACGTGGTAGGTGCCGTCGTGCGCCGCGGCGAGGTTCTGGAGCGCGAGCTGGTAGTCCCCCATCGGGTTGCCGATGCCGACGGTCACGATCCGGAAGGCGCCGGCACCGCCCGGAGCGATCGGACCGCCGGGGACGTACGAGGCGCCGGTCAGGTGATCGACCAGGGGGCTCTGATTCTGCTCGCCGTCGGTGAAGACCATCACCACCCGCTTGCGCGCTGGGTCGGTGAACTTGCCGATGCCGTTCTGCAGGCCGGCGCCGAGCGCGGTCAGGCCGCCCGGGCTCTGGCTGGTCAGCTCGGCGGCGACGTCGGTGTCCAGGTCCCCGTCGATCGCGGTCAGGCCGGCGGGGAACGAGTTGTTCGCGATCACCGCGGTCGAGAACAGGGTGAGCCCGAACTGGCTGACGCTGGCGCACTCGCTCGCCTCGACGATCGGGGTGAAGTGGTTGACCGCTCGCTTGAGCGCGTCCCAGCGGTTGGTCGCCGGGGGGAGGACGTGGGTGGCCGAGTTCATGCTGCCCGAGCGGTCGAGCACCATCACCAGGTCGAACGGCGTCGTGATCACCAGGTGGTACTCGCGGGAGCAGGAGCCCGGGGCGCCGTCGTTGGCGACCTGGAGCGTGAACGAGAACGACCCCGGCGCGGTCGGGTTGCCCGAGACCGTCACCGTCTGCGCGTTGGAGACCGGGTTGTCGGGCGAGCCGGGGGGCAGGGTGATGGTCACGCCGCTGCAGGTGTAGGAGGTGGGGCCGGCGCCGCACCCGGGCGGCGCGGCGAGGAAGTCCCAGAAGACGTTGGCGGCCGCGTTGAGCACGCCGATGTTCTGACCGGCGAGGGGGGTGCCGACCACGGCCTCGATGGTGTGGATGCCGGGCGCCGGCAAGCAGGTCATGTCGATGTCCTGCAACGCGCCGTGGGCGCCGGTCGCCGAGAGCAACAGGAGGGGGAGGATCCCCAGCGCCCGCAGGGGCGCGCCGGGGGTGATCAGCCGCGTTCGTCCGTTCATCGTCGGGCTCCTTGACAGTGGGTCTTCGCCCCATTAGAAGGTTCGTCGGATTCCGACCTTGTAAGCCAGGAACTCCAGGTCGTCGCCGTCGTTGAACAGGTGGAAAAGGTCGACCGCGAGCTCGCCTCGCCAGCTCCCGGACAGGGCGCGGTCCACGCCCAGGCCTCCGCTCAGACCCCAGCTCAGATCGAGGTTGTCCGGGTCGTAGAGACCGGCGCCCAGCTCGGCGAAGAACCGGAAGCCCGGCGCCGGCAGGTAGCCCCGCGCATAGAGGGTGCCGCCGAAGATGGCAGGGTCGGGATCGAAGCTGTATTGGCCGAGGACGGCGTTGAGTGAAAAGCGGCTCGAGAAGGCGACTTCGAGATCCGCTTCCACCAGGAGGTCACCGCTCACACCGGAGGCGAAGCCGCTCTGCGGATCGGTGAGCCCTCCATGCAGGCTCCAGGCATAGCGAGACGACGGGCCACCGGGACCGAAGCCGACCGCGGGCCCGCGGTAGATCTCCTCGCCCAGCATCCCGATCGAGACCTCGGCGCCGGGATCGCCGTCCAACGCCAAGGTGTAGCTGCCGTCCTGGTGGTCGGTGATATCGAGGACCGTGACCCCGGCGCCGGTGACCGAGATGGCGGAGGCGTTGGCCGGCCCGACGAAGCGGCCGGTGGTGGTCCTGGGCCGGAAGTTGAGGAAGAGGATGTCGTCGCTGAGAGTCGTGCTCACCGCCGAGGCGGCGAGGTCGATGGTGCCGAAGCGGACGTAGACGCTCTGGACCGCCTGGCGCTGCACCTTGCCGAAGCCGGAGTCGGCGCGCACGAGATACAGCACCTGGTAGACGCCGGAGATATCCCCGGGGTCGTAAGGGGCGCTGTAGACGCCATCGCCCTGATGGGTGAGGTTGACCCGCTGCTCCTTGGGCACCAGCCGGTCGAGGAAGGCGGCATCCTCGAGCAGCTCCAGGTACTTCTGCATGCCCGGGGAGCCGGCATCCGGGGCCTGGGAGGGGTCGACCGTCCGCGGGTCCCGGGCCAGCAGGTCGCCGAGGTCGTCGCCGGGCTTGAGGATCAGGGCCTCGACGGCGGCATCGGTCACGGGGCGGCTGAGCCAGGTGAGGCTCACGGTGGGCCGGAACGGTTGGCCGACCCGCGGCGCGGCAGGGCTCACCCGCCAGTCCATGCCCAGTCGGTGGTCGTCGGCGAACACCAGCACCCGGTAGTCGAGGCTGGCGGGGAGATCGGGGACCGGCGTCAGCTCGACGGCATAGCTCCCTTCGGACGGGCCCGTGTCAATCGTCGCGCCGGTTCCGAAGCGGAGCCGCAGCAGCACCGAGTTCGTGAAGTCGCCGACGATGACCGGCTCGAAGAAGTCGGTGACGTCCTCGCCGTTGCGCAGGACGCGCAAGCCTTCCAGGATCTGATCCAGCTCCGCGGGCTCGAAGTTGCGGTTGAACGAGAGTTGGATGAGGAGCTGGGCGACGTGCTCATTGACGTCGAAAGGGGGCAGGCTCACGGCGCCGGAAAGCGTGCCGGTGTAGCTCGCCACCATCTGCGGGCTACTGCCGCTGAGCGCCGGGACGATGGCGCAATCGAAGGCGAAACGGAGATCGCCCGTGCAGCCGCCGCCGGTGAAGCTGGTCCCGTTGCCGGTGATGATCGCCTTGCCCCGGTTGTTGTTCGCGAGGTTCTGAAGGGTCGCCAGGTAGTCCGCCTCGGGGCTGCCGATGCCGACGGTTACGATCTTGACCGTGCTGGGGGAGGCCGGGGTACTGGGGCAGGCCGACCGGATCGGTGTGCCGTCCGAGAAACCGCAGCCGTCGAGGTTCACCTCGGGAGGTTGGTTCTGCAAGCCGTCGGTGAACAGCACCACCACCCGCGGCCTCGTCGTATCGGTCATCTTGGCCATCCCGTTCTTGAGGCCGGCTCCCATGGCGGTCAGCCCGTCCGGGGTCTGTTGCATCGCGTCGCTGACTCTTCTGGCGAGGCCGGCATTGACCAGGATGAGATCCGAGGGGGCGAAGGGGTTGGGCAAGACACTGTCGGCGAACAGGGTCATCCCGAACCGGCTCCCGGGCTCAGCCGCCGAAACCACCATCGGGGTAAAGCCGTTGGCCGCGGCCTTGAGGACGTCCCACCGGCTCTCGGTAGGGGTGCTCGGGAGGCTCATGCTCCCCGAGCGGTCGAGCACCATCACGAGGTCGAACCGCGGCTTGATCACCAGGTGGTACCAGCGGGAGCAGGTGCCCGGGGTGGCCTCGTCGTCATTGGTGACCAGGAGCCTGAACGAGACGGACACTCGCGTGGTTGGGGTGCCCGAGACCGCCACCTTTGCCAACCTGGAGACGGAGCAGGGAGAACCGGTGGGCAGTTTGATGGTCACACCGTTGCAGGTGTACGAATAGGTCATGCACACCGCGGGACAATCGGCCGGGTCGATGCTGCAGCCGGGCGGATCGAGCGGTTCGAGGACCAACGAGCACGTAGGCCTAGGGGGCGCGTCGAGGAAGTCCCAGAAGACCTTGGTGGCCGTGGTGACCACGCCGATCTCCTCGGTAAGTTCAGGGCCGACCACGGCCTCGATCGTGTAGGGCGTGCCGTCCGACGGGCACGCCGTGATGTTGATGTCCTGCACCGCGGCGCGGGCGCCGGTTGCCGAGAGCAGCAGCAGGGGGAGGATCCGCAGCGCCCGCAGTGGCGCGCCGGGGGTGGTCAGCCGCGTTCGTCCATTCATTGTCGGGCTCCTTGGAATGTCCTTGACAATGAATGAGGCGTGGTTTCGTTCGTCATGGGCCAGCCGCCTTCAAGGCTCGGTTCGCCGAGTCAGTTTGGCCGGTTTCCCTAGTCCGTCCAGCTCACGTGCACGATCTCGCTCAGCCAGGGGAGGCGGACCAGCCCGACGCCCCACGGCAGCCGGGTGAGCAGCACGTCCTGGGCGCGGCGCTCGACGGTGAGCTTCCAGCCGCGGTCGACCCGCTCGAGCTTGCCCTCGCGCAGGAAGAACTGCGCGCGCAGCCAGTCCGCCGAGGCGCTCTTGAGCGCCCGCCAGTGCCCGAGCACGGCCGCGAGCAGCTCGGCGCAGGCCGCGGCGTCCTCCTCGTCGAGCTCGTCCGGCGGCAGCAGCTCCTCCCAGGGCACGGCGCACAGCAGCTTGGGCAGCAGCAGGTCGTACTCCGGCGCCTCGGCGCCGAAGGCGAGCCGGCCGAGCAGGTGGACCGCGCGGTGGCGCGCCGCGAGGTCGCGGAACCGCGGGCCGTCGAGCAGGCCGCGGCGCGCGAACAGCTCGGGCAGGAAGGGGTGGAGGATCACCACCCCGGCGCCCGGCAGGTAGACCGCCTCGCCCTCCGCCGGCTGTTCGCCGGAGGCGGGTTGGGCCTCCGCCCGGCGGTACGGGTCCGCGTCCTCGCGGTCGGCCGGCGGGACCGGAGTCGCCTCGGCCTCCGCCGGCCGTGCGCCGGGCGCGGGTCGGGCCCGCGGACGGCGGAAGGGGACGACGTTGTCGCCGGTGTCGGGGGCGAACGGGAGAGGCGGCTGCGCCGTGGCGACCTCCCCTTCCGCGGGGGCCGTCTCGCCTGGCCGCCCGGGCCGCCGGTCGCGGCGCCCGGGGCCGCGAACCGCGGGCGG